>NZ_CAMLIX010000092.1 GCF_946479975.1 uncultured Flavobacterium sp. | reverse complement strand
CTCAAATATTTTAAACTGAAATTTCCGGATGAGTCGGTGGTTGTAAATATACTTGCTCGTTTTTTACCAAATAGAGAATCTTGAGACGTGGGTAATATAAAAACTGTAGCGTCCAAAACTCCTTCCTTAGTCAATGTGTTTTTAACATTTCCTGTTATCGATAACGAATCAATTTTGTTCCCCGTCGCAAACACATACATATAGTTTTTTAAAACATTACCCTCATTATAGTCTGCGATAGCATTTCCAAAATTGATCGTATAAGTTGTACTGTCTTGTAAAGGTTCTTGAAACTGGATGTTAAGTATTTTTTTTTTGACTTTGAAAACGGGGGCCTTTTCCATGGCCGGCGAAACGCTAATTTCTTTGAACTCGTTTGTAAGTTTAAAATATTCGTTAAACTCTATATTTATTCGATCCTCTTTAAAGCTCGTCGTGAAATTTTTTGGACTCTCTTTCTGTAGACAATTCAGATCCTGAAGAAGAAAAATTAATTCAGAGACTTGGTATTCTTGCTCAAGATAAAATGGCGACAAAAGGCAAACTGCTGCATCGTTATGATTCTCTTGGAAATATGGATGACAAAAGTTCTATTGCAAATCCTCGTGCCAGAATAATCTCTAATGAAATCACGGGCATTACTGCTAAAATTTATCACAAACGCCAGCTGCGAATGATGGAACTTACGGCTCTAAGTGTAAAAATGGGAAAAAGTGCCAAATTGTATGACATCTCTTTGCTGGTTTTATTGGTTCTAAGTGGTGCTGTTATTGGCTATCATATTGTAAAACAGTTTAGAAGACAGCATTTCCTGATTAAAGAATTGGACATCGCAGAAAAAAAAGCTTCTGTAGCAGCGCAGGCAAAAGAAAATTTCTTGGCTAATATGAGTCATGAAATCAGAACACCTTTGAGCGGGATTTTAGGATTTACGAATTTATTACAGAAAAGACCTTTGGACGACACTGCTGCAGAATTTGCTGCTTCTATCCAGCGATCGGGAGAAAATTTAATGACCATTGTCAATGATATTCTTGATTTATCTAAGATAGAAGCTGGAATGATGCGCATTACTCCGGGAATATTCAGCATCAACGGATTATTGAATTCTGTAGAAACACTTTTTTCTGAACGTGTAAAAGAAAAAAAACTAACCATTTCAAGTAAGGTCGATAATTCTATTCCTGATACTTTAGTTGGAGATGCGACAAGGCTGACGCAGATATTGGTAAACCTCATTGGAAATGCTATAAAATTTACACATCAAGGATCGGTTAATATTGAAGTTTATAAAAAACAACAAAATGAAAATGAGGTAATTCTGGGTTTCAAAATTACCGATACGGGAATTGGAATTGATAAAGATAAACTTACTGAAGTTTTCGACAGATTCAATCAAGGCGAAGAATCAACAACTAGAAATTACGGTGGAACTGGCTTGGGATTATCAATTGTAAAAAAATTGATTTTGCTTCAAGATGGCGATATTGAAGTCAGCAGCAAACAAGGAAAAGGCACTACTTTTAGTTTTTATATTCCGTACGGAATTGCCAAAGAACAGCTTAATACAATACCAGAAGTAAACATAGAGCACTTTAAAGATATTTCTAATATTCCTTTGCGAGTTTTAGTCGTAGATGATAATGCCATTAACCAGAGTTTGATGAAACATTTACTCTCACAGTGGAATATTACTTTTGAAATGGCTTCTAACGGACAAGAAGCGGTCGAATATCTTAGAAAAAAAGAATGTGATCTTGTCCTAATGGATTTACAAATGCCTCAAATGGATGGTTATACAGCTGTTCAGCAGATTCGGGAACTATTAAAATTAGATACTCCAATCATTGCAATGACAGCACATGCCCTGCCCGGCGAAAGAGAACGATGTTTGAGCCGCGGTATGAACGAGTACATTTCAAAACCCATAAAAGAAGAAGAGCTTTTTAAAATGATCGCTAGTTTTGGATTGAAAGAATCAAAACCAGAAGCGATAAAAAGTTTCGAAAACAATCCTGTTTTTGAGTGTATAGATCTTACTTACATGCAATCTGTAAGCGGAGGAAACAAAGGCTTTGAACAAACGGTCACTAAACAATTTATTGATAATGTGCCCCTTCATTTGGAACAGCTAACAACAGCTTATCAAAATGAAGATTTTAAGGTCGTAAAACTGAGAGCCCACGATTTACAATCAAGTGCTGCAATAATGGGTTTACTGCCTCTTATACAAGAAAAATTGGATCTTCTGGAGATATGTTGTGATCAAAACACTATCGCCGAAAATACTCTTGAGAATGTAAAAATAATATTAAGCAAAGCTGTTTATGAAGCTGAAATATTTTTAAACCAATTAAAAAACGAAAAACAATGAATTTATTCTCACCCATAACACTTCGTAATCTCACATTAAAAAACAGGATTGTATTATCTCCTATGCAGCAATACAGTGCCAAAGACGGAATCCCGAACAACTGGCATTTAGTTCATTTAGGAAGTCGTGCTGTTGGAGGTGCAGGATTAATTCTTACGGAATGTACAGCGGTTGCTCCAGAAGGACTAGCCACACTATCTGATGTAGGAATATGGAATGAACAGCAACAAAATGCATGGAAAAATATTGTAGATTTCGTTCACGAACAAAATGCTAAAATTGGAATTCAATTATGGCATTCTGGAGCAAAAGGAAGCCTCAAACACCCCAATGAACACATGAAGCCTCTTCCACTAGAAGAAGGCGGCTGGATTGTAAAATCATCTTCGGCTACAGAAGTTCATGGTGTAAAAGCACAGGCATTATCAGTTTCCGAAATTCAAGAACTAAAACAGTTTTTTGTAAACGCAGCACTTCGTGCAATTGAAGCAGGTTTTGATACTATTGAGCTTCATGCTGGACATGGCTACTTATTCCACCAATTTTATTCTGAAGTTATCAATCAGCGTACAGATGAATATGGCGGTAGTTTTGAAAACAGAATTCGTTTTTTAATAGAAACAGTGCAGGAAATCAGAAAAACAATTCCTGAAAGCATGCCTTTGATGGTAAGGATTTCAGCTGTAGATTATATCGACACAGCTTTGGGATGGACTTTAGAAGACAGTGTTTCTCTTTCAAAAATACTGAAAGAAAATGGAGTTGACTTTATAACGGCATCTGGCGGTGGTTTTACAAATGTAAGTAAAGATAAAGTCTATCCTGGTTATCAGGTTCCGTTTGCGCAGACAATCAAAGAGCATACAGGTATTTTGACTGGAGCTGTAGGCATGATTACCGAGGCTGAACAAGCAAATGCTATTATTACAGAAAATAAAGCAGACTTAGTGGTTATTGCCAGAGAACATCTGCGTAATCCTTATTTTAGTATTCATGCGGCTAAAGAATTAGAAATGGATATTGAAATTCCGTGGCAGTATAAAAGAGCTTTTTAAATCATTAAACAAATAGTTATATGGAAAATCAAGGCGCATCTGTTGTTATTAACCATCACATTTTAGACGGTAAAGAACAGCAATATGAAAAATGGCTGGAAGAAATTGTTCCAATTACCAAACATTCAAAAGGTTTTATTGATTTGCAGATCGTAAGACCGATTGCACATTTGACGTTTGTTTACACCGTAATTATCCGATTTGACACCATAGAAAATCTAAAGACTTGGATGGAATCTGAAAACCGTAAACTACTAATTGAAAAAGCAAATCCACTTTTTAGAAAACATGATCACTACCAAATAAAATCAGGTTTGGATTTTCTTTTTACTACAGAAAATGAAGGAAATAAAGTTCCGGTTCGCTGGAAACAATTTCTTGTAACTTGGTCTGCCATTTATCCTTTGTCTCTTTTAATTCCGTTACTTATATTACCCGTTTTGAGGTTTTTACAAATTCCTGCCAATCATTATTTTGATGGTTTTGTAAATTCGGGTTTCATTGTCTTTTTAATGGTATTTGTTGTAATGCCAAATTATACCAGACTTATTAAAAAATGGCTTTTTAAATAAAAAACATACTTTTCTTTATAAGATAAAAATCACTGTATTACGCAGTGATTTTTTTTGTTTTAAATTCTAATGAAACAGTAGTTTGGTTTAGAAATATCAAATATGCTCAAATTTATTTTATAAGAAGTTTCCAGCAGTAAACTCAACGACTGATTTTGCCTGTCTAACGAATTCAGCATAGGGATATTACCTTTCTTCAATAGCTTTACAGTAGAATTAATAAACCACTACAATTAATCTAAAAGCTATTATTATGACTACCGAATTATTAAGTTTCAAATACGAATTAGAACAAAAAGAACCACGCACCAATGACGGCGGCACAACACGAGGAGCTTCTGTAAAAGATTTTCCTGCATCTATAGGAATCGCAGGAGTTTCAATGCGATTACAACCAGGAAGTATGCGAGAATTACATTGGCATGCAAACGCAGCCGAATGGGCTTATGTGATTTCTGGAACAGTTCGCACGACAATTATTCATCCCAACGGGCATAGTTATACCGATAATTTTGAACCAGGCGATGTTTGGTATTTTCCAAAAGGATACGGACATTCTATACAAGCAACAGGAACAGAAGAATGCCATTTTATTTTAATTTTTGATAATGGTAATTTTTCAGAAGATCATACTTTCAGCGTTACCGATTTTGTTTCGAGCATGCCGCCAGAAATTGTTGCTCAAAATTTGGGAATTACATTAGAAGAAGTCGCAGCTTTACCTCAAAAAGAAGCCTATTTTGCATCTGGAATTGTTCCTGACGAATTATCCTTTAATGCCGCTTCTCGTCCAGAAGAATCAGATATTGAATTGACCAATTTACACCGTTATCCACTGCATGCACAACAGCCTAGAATTATTCCAGGTGGCGGATTGCAAAGATTGGTATCAAGCAAAGAATTTCCTATCAGTACCACAATGGCAGGTTCAATCATAGAATTACAGCCCGGTGCTTTAAGAGAAATGCACTGGCATCCAAACGCAGATGAATGGCAGTATTATATTTCTGGTCAAGCCGAAATGTCTGTTTTTCTAGCAGAAAGCACAGTAGTTACAGAACAGTTTAACGCAGGAGATGTGGGTTACGTGCCAATGGGCGCTGGACATTATATCAAAAATAATGGAGATACAGTTTGCAAAATCTTAATTGGATTCAACAGCGGTGTTTATCAGTCTATTGATTTGAGCGAATGGCTTGCAGGAAATCCAAAAGATGTGGTTGTAACCAATTTTGGATTGGCAGAAGGCGAAATAGAAAAGTTTCCTAAAAGTAAATTGTTTATTCAACCCAAAAAATAATCATTTTGGCTGTTGTAACAGAAGTCCCGTTCTCGTCTGATCAAATCAGAATGCAGGAGAAACTAGCCATATTTCTTGCTTGTATTGCTGGATATCTCGATGCTGTCGGAATTTTAAAATGGAAAATTTATGTTTCCTTCATGAGTGGCAATACAACACAGTTAGGAATCGCACTTTATACAGAGAAATTGGCTGTAATAATCACGACGTTTACAGTAATTATATGCTTTATACTCGGAATTTACACGGGCACTTGCTTATCGCTGCTGAAGGATTCAAAAATACCAAAATTACCTTTTTACATCGTCTCGGGAATACTGATAATGTACACGGAGATATCCCGATATTATAACATAAATACTGTATTATCAATCGCTGTTATAGGTTTCTCAACAGGAATTATGAATACTATTGTAACCTCCGTAGGAGATCAAAAAATAAATACTGATTTTGTTACAGGAACTCTAAACAGTCTAGCAAGAAATACAGCAATGCTGACTATGAGTACTGACAATACCATCAAAAAACAGTATAAGCAAAATGCTATTCGTTTAGTACTTCTATGGACAGGATTTATATCAGGAGCTTTTACAGCACCACTTATACTAACAATATTAAAAAACTGGACACTTATGCTGCCAGCCGTACTATTAATCGTTTGTGGATTGCTTTTACCAATTAGAACTAAACCTTAAAAAATAAATCTTATGCTACAGAAAAATGACGTTGCGCCAGATTTTACATTATTCGCAACACCCGACCAAAAAATCACTTTATCAGAGTTTAAAGGAAAAAATGTGATTTTAGCTTTTTATCCAGCCGACTGGAGTCCAGTTTGCAGTGACCAAATGGCACTTTACAACGAAATGTTGAAATATTTCAAAAAATATGATGCCGAAATTTTCGGTATTTCAGTAGACAGCAAATGGTGCCACATGGCCTTTGCACAATCTCGAAATCTGCACTTCCCTCTTTTGGCTGATTTTGAGCCTAAAGGAGAAACGTCTACCAAATATGGCGTATATAATAAAGAAGAAGGCGAATGCAATCGCGCCCTTTTCGTAATCGATAAAGAAGGAATTATACAATTGAGTTATCTGTCACCAATGGCTGTAAACCCAGGCGCTGATGGAATCTTAGAAGCTTTAGAAAAACTTTAAAAAAATTATTATGTCACTACAACCAGCGGTCAGTAAAACTGACCATACACAAGGAAAAACAAATGCAGATATCGTAATCGTAGAATATGGAGATTATCAATGTCCGTATTGCGGCGCGGCGTATCCCGTTCTCAAAGAAATAATGAAAAGATATGGAAAACGAATTGAATTTGTTTTTAGAAACTTTCCGTTATCTGAAATGCACCAATACGCACGACCTGCCGCAATCGCAGCCGAAGCCGCCGCATTACAGGGAAAATTTTGGGAAATGCACGATGCTATTTACGAAAATCAGGACTATTTAAATGAAGCTTTTTTATTAGAATTAGCCGAAAAATTGGAACTTGATCCTCATCAATTTAATACGGATATCAAAAAACCTGAAGTCGCTGCAAAAATTGATTCAGATTTTGAAAGCGGTGTTATGAGTGGTGTAAATGGTACTCCTTCCCTATATGTAAACGGCAGAAAATTCAACGGTGGTCCGGAAGATCTACTGCAGTTAATGAGCGAAATTGTAAGGTAGAGAAATCCTCAAAAGGAGACCTAAACATTCATTAAATCTCCGTTATTTTATAAAGGGAAATATACATTTTGACTCGATTTTTAATTAAATTTACGTAACAACTTTAATTCCAATACCATGGAAATAGATCATACGGAATTAGTTTCCATCAGGCAGGTAAGCGTACAAAGAGTAAACGGAAACGAGGCTTCAACTTTTTTAGATACGCTTTCAGTCGAAGAACCTCTTGAAATTAGATTATCTTATGGTTCCAAAGCCGAGAAAATCCAGAAGAATATTTCGGTTACCATGCGGACTCCTGGCCATGATATTGATCTTGCCATTGGCTTTTTGTTTACAGAAGGAATACTTACTTCTTTTGATGAAATAGAAGATGCTTATCCTGTAAAAATGAATTGTTTGTCTCAAAAACAAAATATTGTTCAGGTTGATTTAAAAGAAAATTTCATTCCGAATTTGATGCAGACAGATCGTAATTTTTATACAACATCAAGTTGTGGCGTATGTGGCAAAAGTTCCATTCAATCTATAAAAACGGTAAGTCCTTTTGTGGATTTTATAAAACCAAAAGTCACCATTGAAGCTGGTGTATTTTATCAGCTTCCCGATAAACTACGAATTGCCCAAAGCGATTTTGATTCAACTGGAGGGCTTCATGCATCAGGACTTTTTAATGTTCAGGGCGATTTGATTCTTTTAACTGAGGATGTTGGAAGACACAATGCTTTAGACAAATTAATTGGCAAATCACTTTCAAGCAAATCACTGCCGTTAAATGAACATATTTTACTTCTTAGCGGAAGGGCTAGTTTTGAATTAATCCAAAAAGCGGCAATGGCTGGAATTTCGATTATTGCTGCTATTGGTGCTCCGTCAAGTCTGGCGGTCGAGCTTGCAGCAGAATTCAATATCACGCTTCTAGGATTTCTGAGAGATAATAGATTTAATATATACAATTCATCCAATCAAACCGTAATCGTAACGAACTGAAATAAAGTAGCAAGAGCATAACGCAATTTCAATTAAACCAAAATGTAATGAACGAAGATCAGCCACAAAATACAGATCAAGTAAACAATAAAGTCCCTAAAGCAGAAAATCCGTACCAGCTTTCAAAACTTAAAGTAACAAAGGTAGAAAAATGGGCTGCCGGCGTTCCTGCAGTTATGGCAGCAATGAGTGATCTTGTTGAAGATAAAGCAGTTCTTAGAGCTGGTAAAGCCTTGTTTACAATGAACCAAAAAGGTGGTTTTGACTGCTCAAGCTGTGCATGGCCTGATCCAGATGACGATCGTTCTCCATTGGGCGAATATTGCGAAAACGGAGCAAAAGCTTTAGCAGAAGAAGCTACAACTAAAAAAGTTACCGCTACATTCTTCAAAGAAAATTCTGTTTACAGTCTTTCACAATTAGACGATTACCAAATTGGAAAAATGGGAAGATTGACAGAACCTATGTATCTGCCTGTTGGCGGTACACATTATCAACCCATTAGCTGGGATGATGCTTTTACAAAAATTGCTTCTCATTTAAACGCATTAGAATCTCCAAATGAAGCTGCTTTTTATACTTCTGGAAGAACCAGCAATGAAGCTTCTTTTTTATATCAGCTTTTTGCAAAAGAATTTGGAACCAACAATATGCCGGATTGTTCTAATATGTGCCACGAAACTTCTGGAACAGCATTAAAAACTACAATCGGAATCGGAAAAGGAACGGTTACTCTAGAAGATTTTTATGATACCGATGTGATTGTAATTATCGGACAAAATCCTGGAACCAATGCTCCAAGAATGCTGAGTGCCTTAGAAAAAGGTAAAAAAAACGGCGCAAAAATTATTGCTGTTAATCCGCTGCCAGAAGCAGGATTAATGGGATTTCATAATCCGCAGGCCATCAAAGGAATTATTGGTACAGGCGGAAAATTGGCAGATCTTTTTCTTCCTATAAAAATAAACGGCGATATGGCACTGCTCAAAGCCCTCGAACTTTTATTAATCGAATTAGAAAAGAAAAATCCGGGTGAAGTTTTTGACCACGATTTCATCAAAGACAAAACAACTGGTTTTGAAAATTTCGAAAAACAATTTGAAAATTTAGATTTAGATCATCTAGCATTTCTTTCTGGTGTTCCCAAAGATTTAATTATTGAAGCTGCAGAAATTATTGCCTTTAAAAAACGAATTATCGTCTGCTGGGGAATGGGATTAACACAGCAACCCAACGGCGTTGACATGATTAGAGAGATTGTCAATATTTTATTGATCAAAGGAAGCATCGGCAAACCCGGCGCTGGAGTCTGCCCAGTCCGCGGGCACAGCAATGTGCAGGGAAACCGCACCATGCTTATTGACGAGAAACCTACCAATGAACAATTAGATCGTCTTCAGGCTTATTTTGGATTTAATCCGCCGAGAAATCATGGCTATGATCTTGTGGGAACCATAAAAGCAATTCACGAAGAAAAAGTAAAATTTATGTTCTGTATGGGCGGTAATTTTCTATCGGCCGCGCCAGATACTACTTATACCGCAGAAGCCTTTAGAAAACTAAAACTGCTGGTTTGTGTCTCTACAAAACTCAACAGAGGACATTTAATACATGGAAAAGAATCGCTGATATTGCCTACGCTTTCGCGAAGTGATATGGATATTGTAAACAACGAAGTACAGATTATTAGTACTGAAAATTCTATGGGCGTAGTTCAGTCTTCAAAAGGAGTGCTCAAACCTATATCTGATCAATTGATCAACGAAACACAAATCGTCTGCCGAATGGCAATGGCAACTCTTGGTGACAAATCTGTAGTTGACTGGAAACGTTATCACGACAGTTATGATGATGTTAGAGAAGCCATAGAAAACTGCATTCCAGGTTTTGAAAATTACAATACTAGAGTTCGCGAAAAAGGCGGTTTTTACCTACCGAATGCACCTCGTCACGGCGAATTTAAAGCTGCAGAATCGGCTGATCGTGCTTCTTTTACTTTGACTGAAATTCCAGATAATGAATTGGAATCAGATGAATACATGATGGCAACAACCCGCACGCATGACCAATTTAATACTACAATTTATGGTATGGACGATCGCTATAGAGGTATAAAAAATGAACGACGCGTGATTTTCATGAATCAAAATGATATTGATAAAGCAGGATTCAAAGCGGGAGACAAAGTAGATTTGTTTAATTATAATGATGGAATAGAGAGGATTGCACCTTTATTTCTTATTGTTTCTTATCAAATTCCAGAACGAAATACCGTTACTTATTTTCCAGAAACAAATGTTTTAGTTTCTGTAAATAATGTCGTGAAAGAAAGTAATATGCCAGCCTCAAAATACGTGAAAATAAAAGTAAAAAAACACGATCCTGCCATTTATGAAAAGATAAAAAAAATGTAATTCTTTTCAATACAAGACTATTTATCGAAAGACTTTTTGGAGCGTTTCTCCTAGATTAAGGAAATAAAAAATCATTACTTAATCTAGATTAATCGACTGCACTAGTCTTCCTATATAAATTTGTCAAAGAAATATAAGTCATATAAAAACAATTAAAAACTTAGATCATAACATCAACATTTAATTAAGGATATTCTATTAATCTTAAAAACCAGAAAAAATGAGTACAATTACAGTAAAAGACGGAACAGAAATTTATTATAAAGATTGGGGAACAGGACAGCCAATAGTTTTTCACCACGGATGGCCGTTATCGAGTGATGACTGGGATGCACAAATGATGTTTTTCTTAAAACAAGGCTACAGAGTTATTGCTCACGACAGACGCGGACATGGTCGTTCTGGTCAAAGTTCAGAAGGAAACAATATGGAAACTTACGCAGCAGACATCGCAGAATTAACCGCTGCTCTTGACTTAAAAGATGCAATTCATATTGGTCACTCAACAGGTGGCGGTGAAGTTGTTCGCTACGCAGCAAAATATGGCAAAGACCGCGTTGCAAAAGCCATTATCATTAGTGCTGTAACACCAATTATGATACAAAACGAAGCAAATCCTGATGGTGTTCCATTGTCTGTTTTTGACGAAATTAGAGAAGGAACTGGTTTTAGCAGAGCGCAATATTTTTATGATTTCCCAATAGCATTTTACGGATGGAACCGTGAAGGAACAACAGTTCAAGAAGGAATTAAACACAATTGGTGGCGCCAGGGAATGATGGGTTCTGTTTTGGCTCATTATGAAGGAATTAAAGCTTTTTCTGAATCTGATTTTACAGAAGATCTTAAAAGTCTTGATATTCCAGTATTAGTTCTGCACGGTGAAGACGATCAAATTGTACCCTACAATCAGGCACCGAAAGCGGCAAAACTTTTGAAAAACGGAAAATTGATTTCATATCCAGGTTTTCCTCATGGTATGCCGACAACAGAAGCAGCAACAATCAATAAAGATATTTTAGAATTTATCAAATCATAAAGTAAGAAATGCTTTACAATATAAACCTTCAAAATCATCGAGATTTTGGAGGCTTTTATTTATTGTGAATAAAGAATAAAGCTGCAAATTGACAGTGACAGACCTTCAAGAGCCACTTTTGATAATCATTTTTTGTAAAAAAAGGTATAGCCTTTATGCACTTTTTAATCTTGCTTAGTAAATTCGAAATGTTAATAAAATCATAATTTAAAATTTAATATCCCTTTTCCTATAATTAAAAGCCTACATTTGAGCAAATTAATTATTTAAGATGCAAGAAGGTACAGTAAAATTCTTCAATGAAGAAAAAGGTTTTGGATTTATAACACCAAATGACGGTGGAAACGAGATTTTTGTTCACGTTTCAGGTCTATCAGAAAACATTCGTCAAAACGATGAAGTAAGATATGACATCCAAGAAGGACGTAAAGGTCCAAACGCAATAAACGTAGTCGTAGCATAATATACTATAGAATAAGTTTACTAAGCACCTGTCTCAAGCAGGTGCTTTTTTGTTTGTACTAATAAGATTGTGTCTTTTTATTTTTTAAAATTCTTTAAATAAGATTCTGCAAATAATTTCACTCTTCTAAATTATACTTTTTCTAACCCAATTATCATCATCACAAACTTCATTAAGTCAAACAAATACAGGATTTAATTTCAAGTTACAGATAAGGTTCAATTTTTGAAATCGGATCATATTTAAATATCTTGAAGGCAATAACAACCACGATCGCAAATAGTATATGTCCGACGAAGAGCTGGAAATAATAAGACCTTCTCGAAACATCATGGTGAATTGGTGAAACATAAATTCTTCTCCATAAAAAAATACCGATCAAACCGCTGACCATTCCAAATAAAATGCCTGAGATAAAACCGAAATCAATATCGGTATATCTCCATAACGCTTCATAACAAAATACCATGACAAGTCCGATGAAATAATGCGCAATCCACCCTGCTATTTTATGCCATCTGCCTTTAAGTTCAATTCCTACGGCATTCAATAAAAAATCCATAATCACAGGTTCCTTAAAAAGCTTTTTGAAACATGTTGAAAGCAGATAACTAAAAGTGGTCATGATATTTGTAGCAGAAAATGCGGCTATAGCTATTTTTAATAAATTCATAATCTGTCCGTATCCTAAATCTAATGTTGTTGGCTGGTTTTATAAAGAATAATTGAGATTATATGTAAAGACAAATCCTAATTATCATCTTTATATTTTCTTAAAGCAATATACTGTACTATTATAAAAGAGTTGTTACAATACTATTGGTAGTTCTTTTACAATTTCTACGATTAAAAACATACAAAATAAAAGACGTGAGCTTGCATTTCGCTAAGTGGACAATTAAAATTATAAGAAATACAGCTAATATTGTATAAAAGTAATTACCTAAAATTTAATACTTTAGTACCTTTATAATAAAGCGGATTTTTATTGTTTAAATAGAATAATAAAACTTCAGATTAAATTTAATTTTTATGAATAAGAAAGGACCAATAATCATTATCGAGGACGATATAGATGACCAAGAGATTTTTTTAGATGTTTTTAAAGATTTGGATTATGAAAATGAAATTATTTTCTTTAATGACGGACAAGAAGCACTAAGCCATTTACGTGGTGAATGTGATGAACCGTTTATCGTTTTTTCTGATATTAACATGCCCAAACTCAGCGGAATTGAACTTAGGAATCAAATATTTGAGAATGAAGGTATTCGTCTAAAAACCATTCCCTATTTGTTTTTTACCACAAGTGCAGCGCAACAGGATGTCATTACCGCATACTCAAAATCTATACAAGGTTTCTTTGTAAAACCAACCGATTATCAGGAGTTAAAAAATACGATCAGAATTATTGTAGAATATTGGCAGAAGTGTGTATCGCCTAACTATACAGCCTAATACAGAAATGATAAAGCCCAATATCATAAGGATATTGGGCTTTGCTTCAAAAAACATACCTATTCCAGTTACTGAAACAATACGCATCTTTACTACAAAATTAAATTTTAACCTTGCATAATAAGTCCTCAATTTTAGAATACGAAATTTCCGGATTTGCACCAGGTGATTCTGCAACAAGAGCTCCAACCGCACAGGCAAAATCAATAGCATTTTGAGGTTCTTTTCCGCTTAATAAAGAAGTGATCAAAGCAGCCAGAAATGAATCTCCTGCTCCTACTGTATCTGCAACTTCAATTGGGTAACCGCCATTTTCATAAATTTTACCTTTCCACAATAATAAGGCTCCGTGTTTTCCTTTGGTTACACACATTGCGGTTGCTTTAGTTTTCTCTTCAATAAAAGCCATATTTTCTTCCAGACTTTCAAAAGGAGAATGCATCGCTTTTGCAATTTCAACCAATTCCTCATCATTGAATTTAATAAAATCGGCAGACTGCATAAGCTGATTCAGAATTTCATACGAATAATGTGGTTTTCTTAAATTTACATCAAACATCTTATAAACATTGGCTTGAAGTAATTCTTCTAAAGCATTTCTTGAAATAGCATCACGACAAACCAAACTTCCGTAAATCAGTACATCTGCAGCTGCGACGATATCTTTAGCCAAATCGTTCAACACAATTTTATCCCAGGCTGACGGATAACTGATGTCATACGTTGCCGATCCGCGTTCATTTAATGTAACATTTACCAAACCCGTTGGAAAATCTTCTGAAACTACAATTGTATCTGTTTCGAGTCCGAGTTTTTGTACCTGACTTTTTATTGCTTTTCCATCTTCATCATTCCCTACACAGCTTATCATGGCTACTTCGCAACCTAGGGTTTTCATACGCAGCGCCACATTTAATGGTGCTCCGCCAATCTTTTTTTCATTGGCAAAAACATCCCAAAGTACCTCTCCGTATGCCACTGCCTTAAGGTTTTTTCCGTTATTCATTCTAAAATTATTTTATATTAATGTTTTATTCGGGCTGCGTCACCTGAAGATTTGAGATCGTACTCGTTTGTCCTTCAGCAATTAAACCCCATTTGTTTTTGTCTCTTCCATAAATACGATTCGTAAGCGCCGCTTTTCCGTTAATGTAAACTACGACAACACTTCCTTCTGCAACGATTTCAACGTTGTATTTTGTATTGATTTGAAAAGCAAAAGGCAAACGCGTTACTTCTTGTGAAGCCGAATTATAACCGCTTATTTTACTATTGGCAATATCTAAAACCACTTTATAATAACTTCCCGCATCATTGGTATGAAAAACAAATCCTGTTGTTCCAGAAGCTTTCGCTAAAGTAACTTCTGCCTTTATTTTGACTTTTGTTCCGTTGCTTTTAAAAGTTACCATTGCTTTTTCTGTCTCTCCAGATAAAGAATAAGTTCCGTTATTGGCAGTTGCATTCGCAGAAAGTGTATCAACTTCTGCAGTTGCATTTTTCTTCGAAAATAAATCTGTAACCGACTTTGGCGATTGTGTTCCTAGAGTTCCATCAGCATTCTGAGTTAATTCATGAACGACCATATTTCCAGCCCAATCTTTATTTCCTAAATCATTTTCAGGAGTTTTTCTAGCATTCCATCCAAAAACATATCTTTTATTTCCGTCAGAAACTGTTTTTCCTGCGTAAAAATATTCTCCGTCAATTCTGTCATTTTCAGGTTTTGTCCACGGACCATTAATTGAGGATGAAATTCTGTAATGCGTTCCTTTATCATTGCTCCAATTTTCAGAAAAAACTAAATACCAATAACTTCCCATTTTGAAAATATCCGCACATTCCATCATCAGATAATTATCTTCCGGAGTTGTGGTGTAAATTGGAGCTTGAACATCCCATTTTCCAGATGCAGGATCAGCACTTGTAAAATGCAGTAAAACAGCTTTTCTTCCAGGTTCTGTCTGCGTACTTACCAGCATTGAATATTTTTTCAATTCCTCATTATAAAACACATGCGGATCTCTGAAATCAAAATTGTAATAACCCGCCGGCGCTGTAATTTTAAAAGACGGAACTTTTGTCCATTTCTTTAAATCGCTACTCGTTGCGCAAAGCACACTTTCTCTGGCATTTGATTGAAGAAAAGCTTGATTTCCATTGTGCCCCGTGTAATAGAAGTAATAAAGATTACCCGCTTTAACAACAGATCCAGTTCCAACAGCAAAATCTGGTTCGAGCGTTGTACCATACGGAATGGTCTGACCTTCATAAGTAAAATGCGCTAAATCTGTACTGTGATATTCATGAATATCATGAAATCCTTTTCCAGCAGGTTTATTCTGCGCATCATGAAGAAAATAGATATGAAATTTTCCGTTATCGAAAAAAGGCATAATATCTCCCGTGTAACCTGCGCTGTAATACGGATCGCTTGCGCCCATCCACTGTGAGGGTGGAACAGGAAAAACAGTTGTTATTTCAGAATTGCCTCCTGAAATAGAACCTCCAATATAATTTTCGTCCTGACTACATGAAGCCAGCGAAAAGAAAACCGAGGCGATTGTGATTATATTTCTATATTTCATTTTAATAAAATTGAAAGTGATTTATTTTACCGCCAAATAATTGATACTATTCTGTGTCAGCAGTTTAATATTTGTGATAAACTCATTTGACTGACTTGGAACTCCGCTGCTGTTGGTTTCGTTGTACCAATCGTAAGCGCCCATTGAGATTACAATAACATTTTTATTGGTACTAGAATTTGGAAATTCTGCAATGGTAACTCTTCCGTCCAACGCATTATCCCAAGCTTCACTCGCTAGATTGGTTCCTCCGGTTTGGTTTCTCCATCCTTCGCCATTATTGTATCCACCCCATTCTGGTAAAAACCACCATGCGGTATGATTTAATCTGAAAGTGCCGCTTTGCAATAAATTAGCTTTTCCAGCTTCAAAAGTGGTTAAACCTTGAAATATCGGATGTCCTTCATGACCAACAAATGACATTCCCCAAGAATTTCCGTCTACAAATCCATTTGGAGGAAAATCACCAAAAACATTATTTGGTCCTTTTCCTGACGGAACAATGCCTAAAGCATCAACATATTGCGAAGCAAACGAAGTTAAAAGCAGATTCCCGCCATTTGTTCTGAAGTTTTTCAATGCATTTGTAACCGCAGGATTATAAGCTATAGATGGCAAATTTGCAGCCGAATCTAAATGCCACCAAATCACTTCAATACCACTCAAATCTGCACCGTTTTGTACGCTTTCAAATGAAATATATTTTGCACCTGGAAAATTGTCAAACAACCAGTTGGAAGCTGTTACTTCATCCATATTTGTAATTCCCGATCTTGTTGCGGCAGTTCCTAAAAAGGCAACTGTTAATCCTGTTACCGGAACGCCAACATTTGCGGTATAAGTAACACTTTTTCCGTTTGATGTTATTACAAAAGTTACTGCATTTGTAAAATCAATTACTGCGCCTGACGATGGCGAAATGGAAACACCAGATGTAACTTCGATTACTGGTTTTAATGCTTTTAAATCGGTGTTTTCCGGCAGTGTCATCGTTATTGTTTTGCTAATGTCGTTTACAGTTGATGCAACGCCATTAATCGTAAAACTTTTAATCGGACTTAAAACAGTTGTCGTTACTGTATAATCTTTGTATAAATTACCATTAACCACTCTGAATTTTACTGGATTTGTAAAGTTCATTGCCGAATTTAATTCGGGATTTGATGCTGCGCCTGCTTCAAAAACAACTTCAGGTTTGATAGCCGTTATATCTGATCCATAAGGCATTACAATATTAATTTTTCCTGTAGTCTGATCAATGCTTCCAGAAACTCCATTTAGTTTAAAAGAAAGTACATTCGATGGCGAACTCACATCAAATCCGCCATTTTCAAAACCATTATCGCAGGCCGTAATGATAAAAATCACTGCCAATAGTAGAGACACTTTGGTCCAATATTTATTTAAAGCTTTTTTCATATTGCTGCTTCTTTAAAGATTAATAACCTGGATTTTGTTTGTACAATCCCTGACTGAAGTTAATCTGCTTCAACGGAATTGGGCAGTATTCTTCTTTGTGCGCATCAAAAAAGGCATCCTGATAATAGGTGCGTTTTGTTTTTTCTTTTGCGTAAAAATCATTCATAACCTGATCCGTAATTCCCCAGCGAACAAGGTCAAAGAATCGGCTTCCTTCCATCGCCAATTCTAAACGACGCTCCCAACGCAAGGCTTTACGAGCAAAATCCTGTGTCCAGTTGCAGTTGCTTCCGTCAACATACGTATTAATTTTAAAGTTGCTTGCATACGGCAGTCTTCCTGTACTTTGTGCCGCTCTTTTTCTAATTTCATTTATCAGCGGCAATGCTTCAGCTTGTCTTCCTAATTCAATCAAAGCTTCGGCACGCATTAAAATAACGTCTGCATAACGAATCTGAATTCTGTTTTTTGAGTTTCCGTAAAACGGATCAATATTGACCATACAGCTGCAATTTGGCGCAACATTTTCTTTTAAAGAAGCAAAATAACCATAAGTTCCCGGCGATCTTACCCAAGCTTCAACATACAAAAACTCCGGATCGGATTTATAAGGCAGACCCGGCATTGCTACCGTATGATACAATCGCGGATCAA
>NZ_CAMLIX010000091.1 GCF_946479975.1 uncultured Flavobacterium sp. | reverse complement strand
GAATGCACAAGATTTGTAGTCTGAGGTTCAAAGTGACAAAGTAACAAAGCGACAAAGGTTTTTGAGCTTAAAACTTTCAGAAATCTAAAATCAACAATTTAAAATCTAAAATTAAAAATGTATATACCTTTTGAAGATTTACCAGGCGAATCTAGAATCTGGATTTACCAATCGAACAGAAAGTTTTCTGAGGAAGAGTTTTCTGAAATTGAAACTGACTTAAAAGCTTTTGTTGAGCAATGGGCCGCACACGGAACAAGTCTTGAAGCTTCTTATTTATTAAAATACAATCGATTTATTATATTAGCAGTAAATCAAGATATACAGCCTGCTACAGGATGTTCTATTGATAGTTCTGTTGAATTTATTCAAGCTTTAGAAAAAAAATACGATGTTGATTTGTTAGACAAAATGAACGTTACTTTTAAACTTGGAGAACATATTGCACACAAACCATTAATTGATTTCAAGAAAATGGTAAAAGATAAAGCAGTAACTGGAAATACTATCGTGTTTAATAATTTGGTTACTAATATTGAAGAATTTAATGATGCTTGGGAAGTTCCTGCTGCAGACAGCTGGCACAGCAGATTTTTCTAAGATTTTTTAATATTTTAATAAAGGCATGAAATTTTTATTTCATGCCTTTATTGTTTTTAACGGGATTTTAAATGTTAATTCTGTATTATTGTTTTACGAAAAATGATAATTTAAATTTTTATGAAAGAAGAAATAAAGATGGCTGCAAGTATTTCAGCTAAATCTAGTTTGAGATGGCTGGTAATAACGGTTTGCGGAACTATAATAACGATGCTCTTTTTCACAATTATTCTTTTTCAAAATGCAGATTTTGCTGGTGGAGGACATGGAAATGTTTATGCATTTATAATAGGTTTGGCAATGAATAATATACCTGGATTTATATTACTTGCGGGAGCGCCAATTTTTGCTATTTTATATTTTTTGATTGCTAATAAAGTTGCAATTCAGCAAATGATATATTTAACATGGAAGAATGAAAATTTTGCCAGTTATCTTAATTCTAAAGTTGTTTTTTTAGTAGAAAAAATCACGGCTTCCAATAATTTAACAAGTGCAGTTTCTAATCAGACAATGTTAAAATTACAGCTTTTAGAAGCTAATAGAAACGATAAAGAAAGTTCTAGAATTAAAAAAAGAATTATTAATTATGTGTTCAAAAAAATCAATCTTGATGATGTCGATTTTAGTAATAAAGAATTAAAATATCCGAAGTGGTTTCGATGAAATTGAATCAATATATTTCTGACACTGTAGAACCTTCGTTATTATTTTTCTGGCTGTTGTTAATTTTTCAAATTCTTCTTTTTATTGCTGCTCAGTTTTAGAACGTGATTTGAAAAACAAAAGGTCTAATCTAGCCCCGATGGGAGCGATATCCTTTTTCTGGCTTCTTTAGACAGAAAAAGATATAGTGGACAGCGGGACTGAAAGTTGTTTTTATCCGAGAAGGTGCTGCTTCTAAAAATATTTATTAACTAGAATTAATCTAATTTTGTCAAAAATCTAACAATTTAAAAGCGTATTTAAACGTGATTTTTGAGTATTTTCGTAGAATTAAATTTAATCCATGAAAATAGCAATTGTTTGTTATCCTACTTTTGGAGGTAGTGGCGTAGTAGCCACAGAGTTAGGTCTCGAATTAGCCAGAAGAGGACACGAAATACATTTTATTACATACAGTCAGCCGGTGCGGTTGGCACTTCTAAATCCGAATGTGCATTATCACGAAGTAAATGTTCCGGAATATCCATTGTTTCATTACCAGCCTTATGAATTAGCGCTATCGAGCAAATTGGTCGATATGGTTAAGTTGTATAAAATTGAACTTCTGCACGTGCATTATGCTATTCCTCACGCTTATGCGGGTTATATGGCGAAACAAATGCTGAAGAACGAAGGAATTAATCTTCCGATGGTTACAACGCTTCACGGAACTGATATTACACTTGTTGGAAATCATCCTTTTTATAAGCCCGCGGTAACTTTTAGCATCAACAAATCGGATTATGTGACTTCGGTTTCGCAGAGTTTGAAAGATGATACGTTGAAATTATTCAAAATCAAAAATAAAATAAAGGTAATTCCGAATTTTATTGAATTGGATAAAGTAAAAAAAGATCCTCTAGCGCCATGTCATCGTTATGTGATGGCAAATGAAAATGAGCGTATTATTACGCATATTAGTAATTTTAGAAAAGTGAAACGTATTCCAGATATTATTAAAATTTTCTATAATGTTCAAAAGGAAATTCCAGCTAAATTGATGATGGTTGGAGATGGTCCTGAGAAAGAAAAAGCAGAGATTCTGTGTCAGGAATTGGGTATTTTGGATAAAGTGATTTTCTTTGGAAACAGTCACGAAATTGACAAAATCTTGTGCATGACCGATTTGTTTTTACTGCCTTCTGAAACTGAAAGTTTTGGTTTGGCTGCTTTAGAAGCAATGGCTCTTGGTGTTCCTGTAATTTCTAGTAATTCTGGAGGTTTGCCTGAGGTTAATTTTGACGGATTTTCTGGCTATTTAAGTGATGTTGGAAATGTGGAAGAAATGGCCGAAAATGCTTTGAAAATATTAAAAGATGATGCCGTTTTGAAACAGTTTAAAGCTAATGCTCTTGAAGTTGCTAGAAAGTTTGATATTAAAAATATTCTGCCTAAGTATGAAGCTTTATATCAAAAAGCGGTGGACGATTATAAGTATGAAAAGCACTAATTTAAAAAGGAGATAAATGAAAAAAGTAATTTCTGTTTTAGTAATTTTTGTTATGATTTCGTGCGGAGTGAAGAAAGTTGAAAGTTCGAACAAATTGTATGAAGTTTTAACGAAACAATCTGACGGTGGCGGCAATATCAAATTTTTTGAAATTTTGACTGAGCCAAACGAAATCAAAATGTTGGAAAATGATCCGCTTTTGGCTGATAAAATGAAAAACCCGAACGTTCACGATTATAATTATGTCATCTTGAATATGGGAGAAAAAAATACCAGCGGTTATTCAATTGATGTTGAAAATGTCGAAGAAACCGATAAGAATATTATTATAACAGTAAAAGAAAATAGTCCTGCAAAAGATGCTATGACAATGCAGGTAATCTCATATCCTTACACGGTAGTGAAAATTCATTCTAAAAAGGAGATTATAATTAAATAAGGGCTTCGACTCCGCTCAGCCTGACAACAGTGGGCTAAAATCAATTTGTATAAAAAAAACCTGTCACTTTAAAAGGACAGGTTTCTTTTTACAATTTTTTTTGTTTTTCTATTTTAGAATCTGAATTTAACGCCTAAACCAACGTCAAATCCGAAATTATCATCGTCATAATATCCTGAACCAATTTCAGGTCTAGCATCTAATGATAATGTTAATGGTATTTCTTTGAATCTGTATTCGATACCAACATCTCCAGCTGCAAAAACGTAAGTTCCGCTGTCTTTAAATCTGTTATCGTTGAAGCGGTAGTCATAATCCCAAGCGGCAACTCCACCACCGACACCTGCGTACCAGTTAAAACCTCCATCGATGTTCCAAACCCATTGGTAAAGGGCAACACCTTTGATAGCGTCAACATCTCTACTGTTTCTCCAGCCTAAATCAAATTCAAGTCTGTTTTTTTGATTTAATCCTAATTGATAAGATACCTCGCCTCCAAATCCGTTATTGTCTCCTAAACGTACTCCCAGCGCGTGTTTTGAAATTTCTTGTGATTGAGCCGTAAATGCTAATCCAAAAAGCATAATGGCTGATAAAATGATCTTTTTCATAAAATGGTTAAATTATTTTTGTCAAATGTATTATTACAGTCTGGATGAAAACGTATAAAATTTTTGAAAATTGTTATATAATTTACATTTTATTGATTTTTGAAATCTAAATGTTAAAATCTTATTTTAATATGATAGAAGAAATAAGCTGTGAAGTCAATATATCCTCCATCTCGAATAGGTTTTCTTCCTCCACAAAATTACTTGCTTTATATGAGAATAACTTCCATCGTTTTTTATGATATTCCAGTGCAGTTAAGTTTTCTACCCAATCGCCAGAATTAAGATATAAGGTAGAACCGTATTTGTTTTCGATAGTGCTGATCTTTGGTTCATGAATATGACCGCAGATTACATAATCGTAATTTTTCTCAATTGCAAGATCGGTTGCAGTGGTTTCAAAATCAGAAATAAATTTAACTGCTTTTTTTACGCTGGCTTTGATTTTTTTAGAAAACGAATATGGTTCACGGCCAAGTTTTGCCAGAAACCAGTTTACAAATCGATTCATTAAAATTAAATAATCATAACCTAATCCGCCCAATTTTGCAATCCATTTTGAGTGCTGTACAGATGCATCAAAAACATCTCCGTGGAAAATCCAGGCTTTTTTGTCGTCTAATTCTAAAACCAATTTATCGACTAGAGCAAAATTACCCATATTCATATCGCTGAATTTTCGAAGTATTTCGTCGTGATTTCCAGTAATATAATACACTTTTGTTCCTTTAGAAGCCATTCCGATAATGCGTTGAATAACTCTTAAATGTGCTTTTGGAAAGTACGATTTTCTAAACTGCCAAGCATCTATTATATCGCCGTTTAAGACTAAAGTTTTGGGTTTAATGCTTGAAAGATAGTTGTTTAATTCCTTTGCATGACTTCCGTAAGTTCCTAAATGAACATCTGAAAGAACGACCAGCTCGACATTTCTTTTTTTCAATTTTTCTTGATTTGAAGTTTTACAAATGAAAGAAATTATGAGAGATTTTATTTTATCAAAAGGTTATCAAAAGCAGGATAATTTTACCAAATTGTGATTTTTAATCCATTTAATGTTTCGTTAATAATACCAGTTTTAAATTTTTTAATTTAATTCATAAAACTTACATTTGCTCAAAACAAAACACAATGGCAGGAAACAGCTTCGGCACACTATATAAAGTAACAACATTTGGAGAATCTCACGGTGAAGCTTTAGGCGGCATTATCGACGGATGTCCTTCAGGAATAACATTAGATTTTGAAGCAATTGAATTGGATATGGCTCGTAGAAAGCCCGGACAATCGGCAATTGTTACTCAAAGAAAAGAACCAGATGCAGTTCAGTTTTTATCTGGAATTTTTGAAGGAAAAACTACTGGAACTCCAATTGGTTTTATTATTCCAAATACCAATCAAAAATCTGATGATTACTCTCATATAAAAGACAATTACAGACCGAGCCACGCTGATTATGTTTATGATCAGAAATACGGCTTTCGTGATTATCGTGGCGGCGGAAGAAGTTCCGCTAGAGAAACTGCAAGTAGAGTAGTGGCTGGGGCAATTGCAAAACAAATGCTTCCTGAAATTAAGATCAATGCTTACGTTTCTTCAGTTGGTCCAATTCATTTAGAAACACCGTATCAAGAATTGGATTTTTCGAAAATTGAAAGTAATCCTGTTCGTTGTCCAGACGAAAAATCGGCAGCGATTATGGAAGAATATATTCGTGATATCCGTAAACAAGGTGATACCGTTGGAGGTGTTGTATCTTGTGTAATTCAAAATGTTCCCGTTGGTTTAGGAGAACCGGTTTTTGATAAACTTCACGCAGAATTAGGAAAAGCAATGCTTTCTATAAATGCAGTAAAAGGTTTTGAGTACGGAAGTGGTTTTTCTGGTTCTGAAATGAAAGGAAGTGAACACAACGACTTATATAATACTGACGGAACTACAAAAACAAATCTTTCTGGAGGAATCCAAGGTGGAATCAGCAACGGAATGGATATTTATTTTAGAGTAGCTTTTAAACCTGTGGCAACCATTATGCAGACTCAGGATTCATTAGATAATAAAGGTAACATTACACCAATGACAGGAAAAGGACGTCATGACCCATGTGTAGTGCCTCGCGCAGTGCCAATCGTAGAAGCAATGGCCGCAATTGTTTTGGCTGATTTTTATTTGATCAACAAAACATATTAATAAAAAATAAGACAGTGAGGGTCTTATGTTTTTAATAATCAAAAAATAAATTAATGCAAGAAGTTACAGAAACTAAAAAAACATCATTTCTAAAGGGATTAACAGGGCAGATCATAATTGCAATGTTTCTTGGAGCTATTTTAGGAATTATACTGCACAACAGCATTTCACCCGAAGCAGCGCAGGCATTTAGCAGTAAAATAAAAATGCTGGCAACTGTCTTTATTCGATTGGTGCAAATGATTATTTCTCCGTTAGTTTTTACCACTTTGGTAGTGGGAATTGCAAAATTGGGAGATATTAAAACCGTGGGAAGAATTGGAGGAAAAGCTATTGGATGGTTTTTTACTGCTTCGTTTATTTCGCTTTTAATTGGATTGTTTTATGTAAATGTTTTGCAGCCTGGTGTTGGTTTAAAGCTGGATCACGTTGATATGGCGGCAGCATCTGAAGTTACGGGAAAAACACAAAACCTGTCTTTTGATAATTTTGTTGAACATATCGTACCCAAAAGTATTGTTGAAGCTATGGCAACCAATGAGATTCTGCAGATTGTAGTTTTTTCAATTTTCTTCGGATTGGCGGCAGCTTCTTTAGGATCTACTGTAAAACCAATTATTAACGCTTTTGATAAGTTGTCTCATATTGTTTTGAAAATGGTAAATTATGTAATGAACTTTGCTCCAATTGGAGTTTTTGGTGCCATTGCAGCCGTATTTGCTATCAGAGATGCAGAAGAATTAGTAATTACTTATTTTAAATTTTTCGGATCATTTTTAATCGGTATCAGTACTTTGTGGATTATTCTTATTGCTGTGGGTTATATTTTCTTAAAGGGAAGAATGACAGAATTGTTAAAGCGTATAATGGGACCATTGGCAATTGCTTTTGGAACCACAAGTAGTGAAGCTGTATTTCCTAAGTTAACAGAAGAATTAGAAGCATTTGGAGTAAAAGATAAAATTGTTTCTTTTATGCTGCCACTTGGTTATTCGTTTAACCTCGACGGAAGTATGATGTATATGACATTTGCCAGTATCTTTATCGCACAGTTCTACAACGTGCATTTGGATCTAGGAACTCAAATGGCAATGCTTTTGGTTTTAATGCTTACCAGTAAAGGTATTGCAGGTGTGCCTAGAGCCAGTTTGGTTGTGGTAGCAGCAACTTGTGGAATGTTTGATATTCCGATTGAGGGAATTGCTTTGATTTTGCCAATTGACCACTTTTGTGATATGTTTAGAAGTGCTACAAATGTACTTGGAAATGCATTAGCAACTTCTGTTGTTGGACAATGGGAAGAAGGTAAAGAATAAATTTTTCAGCATTAAAATAGTAGCGTTGAGCTTATAGTTTTCCGTCACAAATTCGCAGATTATTTCAAATAAAATCAGTGAATTTGTGGCGGAAAAATTTTATAAATTAGACCTAGTGTTCTAAAAACTAATGGGAAAGCTGTATTTTTATTTGAAAAACAGCTTTTATTTATTTTAAAGTGTATATTTGGGCAAATTAGCCGATTTATGCCCCAAATACGGATTTTTTTACTTCTACTTTTTGCACTGAATACCTGTGCCAATTCGGCTATAGCACAATCTAATTGTAACACCGATCCAAAGCTCGATAAACTGGTAAAAAGCGCCCTTTTAAATTTTAAAGAATCCAATTTCGAGCAGTCGCTCAAAATCTCAAGAACGGTACTTAATGCCGCAACTTTAATTAAGGATTACTGTTTAATTTCGCGTTCCTACAATATTATCGCAACCAACTACAACGAACTCACAGACTTTGATAAAGCAATTTTCTTCTACAAAAAAAGTCTTTATTATGCTGATAAAACGACCAATGATTCTTTAAAATGCAATATCTATAACAACTTAGGTAATATGTATTGTTTCGAAAAGAAAGAATTTGATGAAGGAATTCGTTATTACAAAAAATCGGTTGCTTACGCACTTAAAATAAATGATTTAAAAGAGGTTTATTTTGCTAATGTAAATATTACATGGGCGTATTTTGATATTAAAAATTTTGATCAAGGATATTTGTTTTTGAAGTATTTAAATAGTGCAAAAAACAAATACAGCGACGGTTCGACAGAAGTTATTGTGGATATGCTTAACGGTATTTACCTAAGTCATAAAAATGAAAATAACGCCGCAAATATCTATTTTTTAAGCGCTATTGAAGCGGGAAAAAAATCTCAGGAAAAAACAGATTTATCAAGCGCTTATCTTGAATATTCAATCTTTCTAAATAAAATAAAAAAGCACAAAGAAGCGTATCAGGCTTTGGTAAATCACAACGCTATCTCTGAGGAAATTTACAGTTTAAGAAAACTTAAAAAAGCATCAATTGCCGGAATAGGAGTTGAGCTCGACGAATACAAAAGGCAGATTAATAAAATTGAAAATGAGAAAGACGAACAATCTCAAAGTCTTAAGAAATCAAAAATTATTGTAATTCTGTTTATCCTGATTTCTTTGATTCTTTTGTTTTTAATTATAACATTAGTAAAAAACATTCGATTTAAGAAAAGACACAATTTAGAACTCGTAAAAGCAAAAGAAATTGCAGAGGAAGCCTCTTTGCTTAAAACACAATTTATTTCAACAATCAGCCACGAATTACGCACGCCCCTCTATGGTGTGGTAGGAATTACAAATATGCTGCTAGAAGAACATAAAGAACTTTCTAGAAGCCAGCATTTGAGTTCATTAAAATTTTCTGCTCGATATCTTTTATCGCTTGTAAATGACATTCTTCAGATCAATAAAATTGAAGAAAATAAAATCGTTCTCGAAAATTTGACATTTAATATTTCAGACGAAATTATAGTGATAAAAAACTCGCTTTCTTTCCTTTCTCAAAAAAACAACAATAAAATTTCAATTGATATTGATTCTGATATTCCTGAATATTTAATTGGTGATAAACTTCGATTATCTCAAATTTTGATGAACTTGGTGAGTAATGCATTGAAATTTACAAAAAACGGGCAGGTAGAAATAATCGTCAGATTAAGCAGAGTAGATGAAAAAATGAACTACTTAGATTTTTTGATTCGAGACAATGGAGTTGGAATTGCTATTGTAGATCAAAGTAAGATTTTTGAGAAATTTGTTCAAGTTGGAAGAAAAGATGCAGATTATCAAGGAACCGGTCTTGGATTAAGTATTGTCAAAAGGCTTTTAGGTCTTTTTGGAAGTTCGATTACCCTTGTGAGTGATCTTGGACAGGGAACATCCTTTTCGTTTGAAATTGGATTTGAACATGATCTTGCCAAAACCCAAAGTATTATTGATGAAATAGAGGTAGATTTAACTTCTTTTGAAGCTTATAAAATTTTAGTGGTAGAGGATAATTTAATCAATCAGCTTGTGACTAGAAAGATCATCGAAAAGAACAATTATGTTTGTAAAGTAGTTGATGACGGTTTTGCCGCGCTAGAAATTTTAGAAGACGAAATTTTTGATTTGATTTTAATGGATATCAATATGCCATTAATGAATGGTTTTGAAACTACAAAGAGAATTCGCCTTGCCGGAATAGATACGCCAATTGTGGCGTTAACGGCTTTTGATAAAGATGAGATTACAGACGAAGCTTTATCGTCTGGTATGAATGATATTATAATTAAACCTTTTGAACCAGTAAAATTGTTTAAGATCATTAATTACCTTATAAAAGAAAAAAGCGCTGTTTAGTACCAGCGCTTTTTATTTTTCTTAGAAGTATTTGATTTTCTCGATTTGTGAGCATCACCGCTTCTGTTTGAACTTTTAGGTTTTTCACCAGCTTCCGGACTTCCTGAATGCCACTGATACGGATGATCTGCGATTGTTTTTACATCAACTTTTATTAATTTCTGAATGTCTTTCCAGTACGGAAGTTCATCTTTCCCACAGAAAGAAATTGCAATTCCGCCATTTCCTGCACGACCTGTACGACCAATACGGTGAACATAAGTTTCGGGAATATTCGGTAAATCAAAATTGATTACGTACGGCAGTTGTTCAATATCAATTCCTCTGGCTGCAATATCTGTTGCGACTAAAACACCAACTTCTTTATTTTTAAAAGCGTCTAAAACTCTTTGTCTAGCGTTTTGCGATTTGTCTCCGTGAATTGCTTCTGCCGGAATATCTTTTTTGCGAAGTGCTTTTACAACATTATCTGCACCGTGTTTTGTTCTCGAAAAAACAAGTACGTTAGATAAATTTTCTTCTTTAATTAAGTGATAAAGAAGGTTTCTTTTTTCTGTTTTATCAACAAAATAAATGCGTTGTTCTACATTTTCAGCTGTTGAAGAAACTGGAGAAACTTCTACTTTTTCTGGATCTTTAAGGAACATTTCTGCCAGTTCGCGAATTGCAATTGGCATTGTAGCAGAGAAAAGTAATGTTTGTCTGTTTTTTGGAGTCAGTTTTACAATTTTTTTCACATCGTTGATAAAACCCATATCCAGCATTTGATCTGCTTCGTCAAGAACCAAAGTATGTAAATGATCGAAATCTAGAAATCCTTGTTTATGAAGATCCAATAAACGGCCTGGCGTAGCAACTAAAATGTCAACTCCATTTTTTAAAGCTTCAACTTGAGGGTTCTGAGAAACTCCACCGAAAATTGTCAGTTGTGTTAAATTGGTATATTTACCATAAGTGTTAAAGCTCTCTCCAATTTGCACCGCAAGTTCACGCGTAGGCGTAACAATAAGCGCACGAATTTGTTTTGCTTTTTTTGATGAGCCTACAATTCGGTGTAATTGATGTATAATAGGAATTGCAAATGCAGCCGTTTTTCCTGTTCCTGTCTGCGCACAGCCAATTAAATCTCTTCCAGATAAAACAATCGGAATAGATTGTTCTTGAATAGGAGTGGGATTTAAATAGCCTTCTTCAAATACGGCTCTTTGTATACTTTTTGAAAGTGATAAATCTTCGAATAACATATATTATGTATTAAGTATTTTAGTTTTAAGCACTAAAATGCCGTGCAAAGATAGTTTTATTCGGCTAATCGTTGGGTTGAATTGTGTTTTATTTGGCAAAACCCCTTGTTTTACAAGTTGGTTCTGCCAATAAATTAGTCTATTTCGATATTTGCTTTGATAAAATCGGTTACTAAATATCCTATTAGTTTACCAATCAAGTTGTTATTTGGAGCGTTGTCCAAATCTGGTGCGCCTTCACAAATATGAAGATAGGTTGCATTTTTATGCTCAGCAAAAAAGGAAACAAATCGGCGCAGTTCTTCTACAGAAAAACCGCTGATGGTCATGGCACTGCTGGCAATATTAGGAATAGCATCCAGATCAATTTCAATTCCAAAAGCATCATTTTTTACAAAATCAAGTGCAGAAATCATTTCTCTGTCAAAATCTTTTTCTTTTCTGATGTTTACACTATCATACGTATTGTAGCGAACTCTGTCTTCTAGTTTTTTAATGATGTCTAAAACGCTCTTTGATGTATAATTTTCATGAAGGCCAAAAATGAAATATTTCTTTAAAAAACCTTCTTCATAAGCATATGAAAAACCGTTACCGCTGTGGCGTCCTTCTAAAATTCTAAAATCAGAATGAGCATCAAAATTAATCGCGTTTACGGGTTTTCCTTTCGCTAAAGCGGCACCTTTTATATTTCCGTATGCATTGTTGTGGCCTCCGCCAATAATAATTGGTGTTTTTCCCGCTTTAATTACATTGAAAATAATGTGAGAAACTTCTTTGTCAATTTTTTCAACCAGCTGACTTAATTTCGAACGGTCGTCAATATCATTAAAGTCAAGGTTTTCAACTTCCCGCATTTCGTCAGCCACATTAATTTGTCCTAGAATAATTATGTTGCTTCCTTTACAGAATCTATTGTGCTGGATATTTGCGATACTTTTTATAGCAGCCTGCCATGCAGATGCTGCTCCAGGTCTTCCAAAATTGGCACGTATGCCAATATCTTCGGGAATTCCAAGAAGTGCATATTTAGCTTCACTTTCTTTTAGAAAATTAAATTTGTCAGCTCCAGGCGGAATAACAATCATTTTTTCTCCAAACTTTATCTCACCACTTCGATGATTTGTGACTTTTGCTAAATCATTTATAGTAAAAGGGATTAATTTCTCCATTAAAAAAATTTATTTTCCAAAAATAATATAATTGTAGAAACTTACGTTGTTACCTTATATTAATTATTAAATTTGTTAATAAAGAAAATTATTAAATATGGAAAACCCAAAGAACAACAATTCAAGTCTAAAGGCGGTAATCGCAGTTTTAGCAGTCCTACTGATTGGTAGCTTAGTGTATATTTTTAAATTGTCTTCTGATTCAGAAGTAGTTAAGACAGAACTTACAACCTCTATGACAGAGAAAGAATCTGTTATGAAAGATTTACAGGAATTAAAAGCAACTTACGATGCTGCAATTGCTGAAAATACTTCAATGTCTGATGAATTGATCCAAGAAAGAGATAAAGTAGTCGCTCTTATGGATGATTTAAATAAGTCTAAAGGAGATGTTTCTAAATACAGATCTCAAGTTCAGGCAATGCAGAGCAAAATGAAAACTTTAGTTGCTGAAAACGATGAGTTGAAGAAACAAAATGGAGTTTTAACTACTCAGAGAGATAGTACAATTGTCGTTTTAGGAGAATCTAAAAAGTTTAACGAAGTTCTTGTTGGTCAAAACGAAGAATTATCTAAAACTGTAGAAAGAGGTTCTAAATTGTCTGTTTTAAATACAAAAACTGCTGCTTACAAATTAAGAAGCTCAGGAAAACAAATTGAAACAGATAAAGCAAGTCGTGCTGATATTTTGAAAATTAGTTTTACAATTGCCGAAAACCAAATTGCAAAATCTGGTGATAAAACATATTATGTTCAGGTAATTGATGCTAAAAACAATGTTTTAGGTGAAAAGAAAACAGAAAGTTTTGGAGATAACACTCTAACTTACAGTTTTAAAACTACCGTAAAATATGAAAACAAAAGCGTAAATGTAAGTGAAGATCTTCCTGGTAAAGATTTTGCAAAAGGAACTTACTTCATCAACGTTTTTGATAATGATGAATTAGTTTCTAAAACTAGCTTCAGTTTAAGATAATAGAGCCTAACGGGAACAATACCACTTTGATATTAAAGGTCTGTGCATTTTTTCACAGGCCTTTTTTTATGGAGTTTAGTGATCATTTAGTAAGAATGTTTTATCGGTAGAATTAAATATAAATTGTCGTAAAACACGTTCCGTAGGAGCAATTGATTTATAAAGCAGACATTTCTACAGCTCCTCATTTCTTTAGTTTAAGATAATAGAGCCTAACGGGAACAATACCACTTTGATATTAAAGGGCTGTGCATTTTTCACAGGCCTTTTTTTATGGAGTTTAGTGATCATTCCGTAGGAATGTTTCATAGGTAGAAATAAATATAAGTTTCCGTAACATACGTTCCATAGGAACGTTTGACTCGCAAAGCAGAAATTTCTACAAATCAGGTGTTCCTACGGAACACAATTTACAATGTCATAAACTTCTACCGACGAGATATTCCTACGGAATATTAAAATGTAACTTGTTGGTTAAATGGAATAAAATTAATTTCAACAATTGGTTTACTTCTATAATCTGCGATTATCCGTGTTTTCGCAACGCGAATCTGTTTTATCCGCGTACTATTACACGAAAGAATTACTCTAAAATTTTTCCATCAATAAAAACAGATTCAATTAAATTACTTCCAAAAGCATACGGAATCTGATAATAGGACGAAATAGGTTTTGTGAGGATTAAATTGGCTTTCTTGCCTTTTGTAATACTTCCATGCGTTTCTGAAAGTCCCATCGCGTAAGCGCCGTTAATTGTTGCAGCATTTATAGCTTCTTCTGGAGTCATCTTCATTTTAATACAAGCCGTTGCCACAACAAAATTCATATTTCCTGATGGAGTAGAACCCGGATTGAAATCTGTCGCTAATGCTAAAGGCAAACCTGCTTTTATCATTTCTCTCGCAGGCGTGTACGGAATGCTTAAAAAATAAGAACAAGACGGTAATGCAACAGGCATTGTTTCTGTTCCTTTTAAAGCTTCGATATCTTCTGGATTCATAATTTCTAAATGATCTACAGAAAGTGCTTTAAATTTAACTCCAGCCTGAATACCGCCAATAGAATTGAATTGATTTACGTGAATTTTCGGCTTTAAGCCAAAATCAACTCCTGCCTGCATAATTTTTTCGGTTTCTTCAACAGAGAAATAACCACTTTCGCAGAAAACATCTACATAATCTGCTAGTTTATTTTGAGCAATTTCAGGAATCATTTTCGTGATGATTTCATCAATATAACCTGCTTTATTGTCTTTATAATGTGTTGGAAATGCATGAGCGCCTAAAAATGTAGCTTTAATTGCAATTGAATAATTATCGGCTAATTTTTTAATCACGCGAAGCATTTTTAATTCGCCCTCAATTGTCAAGCCGTAACCCGATTTTATTTCTACAGCTCCCGTTCCTAAATGCATTACTTCTTCTAAACGATGTTTAGATTGTTTGTAGATTTCTTCTTCAGAAGTTTCGTTTAATTTTTTAGCCGAATTTAAAATGCCGCCGCCTCGATTTGCAATTTCTTCATAAGAGAGTCCGTTAATGCGATCTACAAATTCCTGTTCGCGATTTCCTGCATAAACAATATGTGTATGACTGTCGCACCAAGACGGAAGTACAACTCGTCCTGTTGCATCAATTACTTTATCGGCATTTATTTCAGGAAGATTTTCCATTGAACCAAAATCTGCAATAAGATCATTTTCTAGAACTAAAAAAGCATTTTTAATAGTGGGAAGTTCTGCCATTTCTGAACCCGAAATTTTTTTTGTAGAAGTTTCACGAATCTGAAGTAGTTCTTGTATGTTTTTAATTAAAGTAATCATTATATTGGAATGTTTATTAAAACACAAATTTCACAAATTAGCACTAAATAATTAGTGAAATCTGTGAAATTCGTGTTTGTAAATTTATTTCGTATTATTCCGAAACTGAAATTTCGAACATTTTTTCCCAGTATTTCCCAGTAACAAAAATGGTCTTCGTTTGAGGATTATAAGCAATTCCGTTTAAAACTTCAGCATTTTTAGCTTTAACGAATTTACGTAAACCTGAAAGATTTAGTATTCCTTCAACAGCGCCAGAATCAGGATTTACGACCGCAATTGCATCTTTTTGCCAAACATTTGCATAAAATTTCCCGTTGATTAATTCTAATTCGTTAATAGCTTTAATTTTTGAAGTACCAGAATAAACATTTATGTAATCAATTAATTTTTGACTAGCAGGATCCATTTTCCAGATTTTCTCTGTTCCGTCAGAGTGATAAATGTATTTATCATCATGTGTCATTCCCCAACCTTCAATATCTTTATCGTATTTAAAAGTTTTTTCAAGCTTGAAAGTTTTTGCGTCATAAATAAAACCAGTTTTTTCCTGCCATGATAATTGGTATATTTTGTTGTTGAAAAAAGTAATTCCTTCACCAAAATATTCTTTAGGAAGATCAACTTGTTTAATTACTTTTCCTGTTTTATAATCTACTTCTCTGAAATAAGAATCTTCTTTTTGTCCTGTACTTTCAAAAAGTCTTCCGTCATGAAATTCTAAACCTTCTGTAAAAGCTGTAGAATCGTGAGCAAAAGTATTTACGATTTTATAGTTTAAAAGTTTAGGTTCAACATCAGAAACTAACTCAACTCTTTTAGTAGCGTCAGATGAATCGCCGCCAAAATAAACAGTAGCCTTTAGGTATTGATAACCTAATTTTTGATCTAATAGTTCAAATCTAAAATTTGCAGCACCTTTTGTGCCTCCAACTCTTTGGTCGCTTACGAAGTAAGCAACGCTGTCGATTTCTTTCGATTTTGGATTTAAAATGGCAATATTTAACACTTCTTTTTTCGTAAGATGAGCTGGAAAAGCAGAATCATCGATAGTAAATAAAGAATTTTCACCTTTTTTTGTATCTCCACATCCAATTAATGTGATTCCTAATAAAATGAAAGTTAGGAAGTTATATTTTTTCATAGTTTAAATTTTGAATAAGCCAATATACGACGATATTTTTATTGCCGCAAAGGTCTTGCAAAAATATAAAAAGGTTGTATATTTGCACTGGCAAGTCCTACACGACCAGCTCCTGCAGACTCCCCCAGGATGGGAACATAGCAAGGGTACGTGGTTGAGCGGTGCGATGTAGGTCGCTTGCCATTTTTTATTTTTTAGAATTAATGAATTTGTAATCTTCCTTTTGGAAGATTTTTTTATTTTTGACTCTTTCTGAAGTTAAACGTCATTGGTTAGAAGTTAAAAGTTTACTGCTCCTTGCAGCTTAACACCAATTCCAAAGACTTGTAACTCATAACCTATAACTTATAACTAAAATAATGAGCAAAGTCGTTTTAATTACCGGAGGATCATCAGGGATTGGAAAATCTATTGGTGAATTTTTACACCAAAAAGGTTTCGTTGTTTACGGAACGAGCAGAAATCCTGAGAGAGTTTTAAATTCTATTTTTCCTTTGGTTGCTTTAGATGTTCGAAATTCGGAATCTATTCAGAATGCAGTTTCTAAAATTATAGAAACTTCTGGCAGATTAGATATAGTTATAAATAATGCTGGAGTTGGGATTACAGGACCTTTGGAAGAAATTCCGACAGAAGAAATTCGAAATAATTTTGAAACTAATTTCTTTGGTCCAATTGAAGTTATGAAAGCAGCGTTGCCTCAAATGCGCAAACAAAATTCTGGACTTATTATTAATATTACTTCTATCGCTGGTTATATGGGACTTCCTTACAGAAGTGTGTATTCGGCATCAAAAGGAGCTTTGGAATTGATTACAGAAGCTTTGAGAATGGAAGTGAAGGCTTTTGGTGTTGAAATTACAAATGTCGCTCCAGGAGATTTTGCTACCAATATTGCTGCAGGACGTTATCATGCGCCAGTTATCAAAGATTCAGCTTATGAAAAGGTTTATGGAGGTGTTTTGGCTACGATGAACGATCATGTGGATGCAGGAAGTAATCCGAATGAAATGGCCGAAGCGGTTTATAAAATCATTCAGACTAAAAAACCAAATGTGCATTATAAGGTTGGAGCTTTTATGCAGAAGTTTTCGATTGTTTTAAAACGTGCGCTTCCAGATAAAGTTTACGAGAAAATGTTAATGAATCATTATAAATTATAATTCTATGGAAAATTTTAAGGAACTCTGGCCTACAATTTTTGCCTTTTTAGTTTTTGTTGTTATTTGGTTTGTACTTCGCAGATTGCTTGGCACTATAAGTGATAAGATTAATAATGCTGAGATTCATAAAGAAGAAACGGTAAAGGTTCTTCAGGAAATTAGAGATGAATTGAAGGAATTGAATAGAAAGAATTCTTCGGGGAAATTTTAAGTGAAATATAAGCTGCTGATTTTTAAAGTAGGAATACGAGTTTTTTTTCAAAATCCAGTAAATTTACTGTTTGCCATTATTTTGTGAATTTTATCATAAATTACAAATTGATTTGGTTTTTGAAATTGTTATTGGTATTGATTTTGTAATTTTGCAGCTGAATTTGCGTGAGGGATAGAAGCAAACTAGCGAAGTAGTGCGGATAGCCCGACCAGATTTGAGAAAGGCGCTCATAACCGATTTGATGAGTGCGCCTTTTGCAAATATGGTCACGCCCAGATTATCAACACAATTTAAATATATAAATTATGAAATTTTTTATTGACACAGCTAATTTAGCTCAAATTAAAGAAGCACAGGCTTTAGGTGTTTTGGATGGTGTAACAACTAACCCATCTTTGATGGCTAAAGAAGGAATTACTGGAAAAAATAATATCTTGAAGCATTATGTTGACATTTGCAATCTTGTTGAAGGTGATGTGAGTGCTGAAGTAAATGCGCTGGATTTTGACGGAATGGTGAAAGAAGGTGAGGAGCTGGCTGAATTACATGATCAAATCGTTGTAAAACTTCCTATGACTAAGGAAGGTGTTATGGCTGCAAAATATTTTTCTGATAAAGGAATTAAAACAAACGTAACTCTTGGATTTACAGAAATCGTTGCGCCGCTCGAAACTTTTGCTTCAACTTCAT
>NZ_CAMLIX010000090.1 GCF_946479975.1 uncultured Flavobacterium sp. | reverse complement strand
CATCCGTTCACCGAGCGAGAGTTCCCGAACCATCACGTTTAATTTTTCTCCAACCGCGAGCAGATCGGTCAGTTCGGCGACCACTCTTTCGAGTTTCTCCTTGGGAATTCCGTAGATCCTGGCGTTAAGTTCCAGTGACTCGCGTGCGGGAAGATCCCACCAGAGCTGATTTTTTTGCCCCAGCAAAAGCGCAAACTGGCGATAGAATGAAATTTGTGGAAATTTGTGGAATTTGCGGTAAAATTTTACTCTTTAAAAAAGGCCAAACTTAAACCTACTTTTTCCCCGCAGATTTAGCTGATCTGGCTGATTTTTTTTGCCACGAATTACACGAATTTTCACAAATTAATTTTATCTGCATGTGAGATTTTTTAAACCACAAATTACACGAATTATCACAAATTATTTTTATCTGCTTAATCTGTAAAATCTGCGAGAGATTAATTTTTCGTGCTGATTTTGTGTGTTTTTTTAAACCACAAATTACACGAATTATCACAAATTATTTTTTCACTTCCTATAAAATGAAATTTGTGGAAATTTGTGGAATTTGCGGTAAATTTTACTCTTTAAAAAAGGCCAAACTTAAACCTACTTTTTCCCGCAGATTTAGCTGATTTGGCAGATTTTTTTGCCACGAATTACACGAATTTTCACAAATTAATTTTATCTGCTTGATCTGTAAAATCTGCGAGAGATTAATTTTTCTTGCTGATTCATGAGATTTTTTCAACCACAAATTACACAAATTATCACAAATTATTTTTATCTGCTTAATCTGTAAAATCTGCGAGAGATAACTTTTTTCATGGTGATTTGTAAGATTTTTTTTAACCAAAAATTATCTAGGTTTTTACAAATTATTTTTTTTACTTCGATAGAATGAAATTTGCGAGAATTTGTGGAATTTGCGGTAAAATTTATTTCCTTAATTAAGTTTCTCCAAAATGAAATTAGCGGTAATTAGTGTAATTCGTGGCAAAAAAAAATCTTCCAATTACAATTAAAAAGAAAGTTAATTTTTATAAAAATAATGCATCAAAGGGCAATAAATCGGTTTATAGAATGTTTATATAGAAAGATTATGATGCATCTAATCTAAAAAATACCCTACTATTAAATACCACAGAAAATGAAAAAAATATTTTTGATAATCGCCGTTGCTGCCTTTTCAGTGCAGGGATTTTCACAAGAAATGAAGAGTAAATTCAAATCTATTCCAGCGAAAAAATCGCCGGTAGAAGAAGTTATTCCACCAAAAGAAGAATCTAACAAAGAAAATCCGCCAGCACCAATTGAAAAACCGGTTCCATTACAGGTAAATCCTGATGAACTATTTAAGGATACTAACTTGTACAAACAAGAATCAAATGTTGAAGGGATATTCTACAGGAGAAATCAGTTTTTAGGAAACTTCAATACAACCGCAGTTACTTCTACTATTATGTATCGTGATGCCGCTTTTGTAGACGGCGATAAAGTAAAAGTATATTTAAATGATAAAGTAATTGAACCTGAGGTACTTTTGGATGGTGAATTCAAAAGTGTCAAAATAAATCTAGAAAAAGGAATCAACAAAATAGATATTGAAGCTTTGAACGAAGGTTTTGCTTCACCAAATACAGCCGAATTTAAAGTTTATGATGACAAAGGCCAAGTAATTTCGTCAAGCGAATGGAATGTTGGTACTGGTTACAAAGCTGTAATTGTTTTAGTTAAAGAATAATTCTTTTATAAATAAATTATAAAAATCATAAAAAACACTTAAAACTGCTGACTTCGGCAGTTTTTTGTTTGTTTATATGTAGTTAACTACGTAGTTTTGTACCTATAATAAATTTTGAAATAAAATGCAGATTCAGCCTATACAAAACGAATACGAAAAAGAGATTGTAGATTTGATATTAAACATTCAGCAGAAAGAGTTTAATGTGCCTGTAACTCTAGAAGATCAGCCCGATTTATTAGATATTGAGAATTTTTACTTTAAACCTGGCGGTACATTTCTTGGAGCTTTTATCGATGATAAATTGGTCGGCACCATTGCTTTGGTAAAATTTAATGCCGAAGCGGGAGCAATTAGAAAAATGTTTGTAAAGAAAGAATACCGAGGCAAAGAGTTTGCTATTGCCCAGCAATTATTGGAACAATTAATTGCTTACAGCGAAGAAAACGGTATTAAAAATCTATATTTAGGTACTGTAACTATATTGCAGGCCGCTTTACGTTTTTATGAAAAGAATAATTTTATTAGGATTGCAAAAGAAGCGCTTCCGAGCGATTTTCCGTTAATGAGACCTGATAATGTATTCTGCCATTTAACTTTAAATCAGAAAAAATGAATATAATTGACGAAATAGGCATTTTAGCCATATCAACAAGACTACAGCGTCTGAGCGAGCAATTACGAAAAGACGGCGCTCAGATTTACACGTATTTTAATATCGATTTTGAACCCAAATGGTTTCCTGTAATTTACACCCTGCATGTAAAAGAAATGCTGAGTGTGGTCGAAATTGCCAGCGAAATTGGCTACAGTCACCCTTCAACAATTAGTTTATTGAAGGAATTAGAAAAACAAAAGATTATTAGTTCTAAAAAAGACAAACTGGATGAGCGCAAAAGGCTGATTGTTTTAACACCAAAAGGAAAGGAATTAATTGAAAAAATGAAACCCGTTTGGGACATTATGACCAAAACGCTGAACGAGATTACCAATACGCAAAACAATCTTTTGAAAGCGATTGATGAAGCAGAACAAAATCTAACTCGTCAAGGTTTCTTCCAAAGAGCCTTAGAACTAAAAAACGAAGAATAAAAAACGAGACTGAGACTGAGACTGAAAACTGAGACTGAAAACTGAGACTGAGACTGAGACTAAAAAAACGTTACTCCTTCCCCGTTATCTTTCTTCGATGTTTCGCTCCCCATTTGGCAAGAGAATCAATTACTTCTTTTAAAGTATGCCCGTATTCCGTCAGCTCATACTCAACTGTTATGGGCTGCGTGCTCAAAACGGTTCGCGTAACCAATTGATTCTCTTCAAGATTTTTTAATTCTCTACTGAGCATTTTACCCGAAATTCCTTCTACTTCTTTTAATAAATCGGTAAATCGCAACGTATTAAAGCAGAGAGAAGCAATAATGGCAATTTTCCATCTTCCGTTTAAAATATCCATTGCATCATGCACTGCTAAAATATGTTTGCTGCATGTTTTTTTATCGTGTGAAGGCTCTTTTATCATACTGTGTTAGTTAGTTACCTCGATGTTACAGTTACTTTTGGTAATTAGATGACAAAAATACACTTAAAGTTTTTACATTTGAATAAAATTTTAATAAACTCAAAAATGGCCTTAATAGAAGCATTGAATTGGCGTTACGCTACAAAAAAGATGAACGGACAAGTTGTACCGCAAGAAAAAGTAGATTACATTCTAGAAGCTGCTAAGTTAGCTCCTTCTTCGTCTGGACTACAGCCTTACAAGATTTTTGTCATCACAAATCAAGAATTAAAAGAAAAAATTAGAGCAGTAGGTTTTGACCAAAGTCAAATTACAGATGCTTCTCACGTTTTAATCTGGGCTGCTTGGGACGAATATACTTTAGAAAAAATCTCTGCTGTTTTTGAAAGAACTACTTCTGAAAGAGGAATTCCTGCAAGCGCAATGGATGAATACAAAGAAAGACTTTGGGGAATGTACGAGCCTCTTGGAAAAGAATGGCACGCAAACCACGCGGCAAGACAAGCTTATATTTCTCTTGGAACAGCTATTGCAGCTGCAGCTGAACAAAAAGTAGACGCAACTCCAATGGAAGGTTTTATTCCGGCAGAAGTAGATAAACTTTTAGGTTTGAACGAACTTGGACTAAAAAGTGTTTTGATTCTTCCTCTTGGTTACAGAGACGAAGCAAACGACTGGCTGGTAAACTTGAAAAAAATTAGAACTCCGAAAGACGAATTTATTACAGAAATCAAGTAAAAATTATATTTTTTCACTTTATTAAAAATGCTTCTGAAATGGCGGATTATGCTTTTTCAGGAGCATTTTTTCTTTTTTAATATTTCTTTTTAAACGTATAATTTACTTCATTTCAAAAAATCATAAAATAAATTCTCCAAATTAAAAATAGGTACATAAAGCGGATAATTAAATAATATTGTATAAGTAATTTTGTAGTATCAAAAACAAATTCATTCTTAATACAACAAATTAAAATTCTAACACTATGTCTGATTTTTTAACTCAATTTGGTGAAGACCTAAAAAAAAACGTCCCAGGTTTTATCGCCGTTTCTGTAGCTGAAATCGCTAGCGGCATGTCCTACTACTCTAATTCTGTCGTGGCAGATTTTGATCCTGAGTTAGCCTCAGCCTATAATCTTGAAGTGATTAAAGCAAAAATGAATGCTATCAAAGCGCTAAACTTACAAGGTCAGGTCGTTGACAATGTTATGATTACACTGACTTCTCAAATACACATTATTGACGTTTCTGACAATCAACAATACTTTATATACTTAGCTGTAGATTCTACTAAAGCTAATTTAGGGATGACAAAATCGATTTTAAATAAATACAAAAAAGAAATCGCAACAAAACTGTAGTACCCGCCGTATTTTATTACACACCGAGGAAGGAATATTCATTATGAGTATTCCTTCTTTATTTTTATACCAATCGGCTTTTGCTTTTATTGGAAAATATTTTATATTTCGACAAGAAAAAATCGAATTCTATAGATGGAGTTACGCGCCTATTTTGAAAAATATAATGATGAAGCTACCTGCATTGAAGAGCTGAAAAACCAGCGCTTGCAAAATGGCATTATTTGCAATAAATGCGGTCATGACGCACATTCTTTTAGACAAAATGATTTAAAATTTCAGTGTCGAAAATGTGGCAGCAGGATAACTTTGCGATCTGGAACGGTAATGGAAAACTCCAATCTTCCTATTCGGTATTGGATGATTTGTATTGAATTAATGACTTTGTCTCACCGAAAAATGTCGATTCTTAAAATTCAATATTTATTAGGTCACAAACGATACGAACCCATCTGGCTGATGGTTCAAAAAATACGTCTCGTAATGAAAATGCGGGATGAAAAGTACCGCCTTAGAGCTTATTCTCAATTTGATCCAGAATTTCTTCAAAAAATCGATAGACTTGCTATAAAGAAGAAAACGGATAAATGATTGTTGATTGTTAGTTGTGAATGGTGAATGGTGAATGGCGAATGGTTAATTGCAACAGAAAAATTTAATTTAAAAAGCCACAGATTAAAAGATTAACACTGATTTTTAAAAATCATTCTAATCCTTTAATCTGTGGCTTTTATTGTTTGAAGAACTTTGCGGAGGCTTCGACTTCGCTCAGCCAGACAATGACTATAATTTATAATTGATCATCAACAATTGATCATCAACAATTGATCATTAACAATTGATCATTAACAACTAACAATCAACCATTAACAATTAACTACTATTTTTTCTTATTCTTTTTTGCTTTAGTTCTTTTCACTTTCTTCTTAGCGATTTTTTTCGCTTTTGCTTTATCTTTTGCTTTTTTAGCTTTTGCTTTCTTTTTCGCTTTTGCTTTTAATTTTGCTTTTTTAGCTTTTTCTTTTTTAGCATCTTTAGCTTTTTCTTTTCTTTTCGCTACTGCTTTTTTCTTTTTCAATTTCTCTTTTTTCTCAGCAAGCTGTTTTTTCTCTTTTTCTTTCATCTTTTTATTCTTCTTTTTAGATTTATCTTTATTTTCTTCTGTTGTTTCTTCTGCAATTTCAGCTGAAACGATTTCTTCTGTTTTTTCCTGCTCTTCAGCAACAACAGCTTCTTTTTCTACTGCTTTTCTTGGAGTTCTTTTCGATTTTGGTTTAGATTCTGGAGTTTCAGTTGCAGCTGATTCCGTTTCTTGGTTTTGAGCTGTATTTTGCTCATTCTCTTCAGTAGAGATAACTGAATCTGTAGTTATCTCCTGATTGTTTTCATTAGTAAGCACTTCTTCTGCCATTATTGTGTTAATTTTAAGAAATTGATTAAAGTAATTTTGTAATTATCTAATTTTTAATGTTATTAAATCATTAAATTAACATCAAAAAATAATAAACAAAGATAAAGTGAAAAACCTATTCGCCAATGTTAAGTTTTTACTGACTCAAAAATTATCGTTTTAAAACACTAGAAAACAACAAATTACCCAATGTTAAGTTTTTCATGTCAAAATTTCATCAGATAAAAAAGCTTCTAGAGGATATTACAAACAAATCTGATTTTCACAAAATGATTTACATTTTATCTAATTTAGCTTTAAATTACACTTCAAAATTTATCTTTATAAAAGATGCACCACGATTTAGCATACCAATCTATTCAGCCAAGTCGGAATCTATCCGATTTTGTCGACAGTTTTTGGTCCATGGAAAACAAATCAGATCAGAATATCGAAACTATTGGTCTGCCTGACGGACGCATCGATTTATTTTTATTTCGATCTTCTGAAACACCTTTTCGAATAACACTTTTAGGCTTAGGAACACAACAATATGAAAAAGGAATAATTCCTGCCAATAGTTTGACTTTTACAATCAGTTTTAAACTTCCTGCTGTAGAATACATCTTTCACGAATCGATCGCAGTTCTTATAAATGAAGCCCGAATAATGGAAAACGATTTTTGGGATTTTAACAAAGAGGATTTGAATGATTTTGAGTCATTCTGCAAAAAAGCATCATTAAAAATAGAATCTTTATTAGTTAAGGAAATAGACAATCGGAAACAAAAACTATTCAATCTTATTTATGAAACCAACGGCGCGATGACCGTGACAGAATTAGCTGCAAAATCAAATTGGTCAAGCCGACAGATTAACCGCTATTTTACTCAATATTTCGGACTCTCATTAAAAGCTTATTGTTCAATTCTTCGTTTCAGAGCTTCATTGGAACATATTGCAAAAGGAAAACTTTTTCCTGAAGAGAATTTTTCTGATCAAACGCATTTTATTAAAGAAATCAAGAAAATTTCGGGTTCACTTCCTAAAGAATTATTTCAAAACAAAAACGACCGATTTATACTATTATCAGCCCTTTCTTCAAAATAATTTTACAGCATAGATTTAAACAGAAAAACTATGCTTTTACAAAATAAAAAAGTCGCCATTATCGGAGGCGGAATGGGCGGTTTAACTTTAGCCCGACTTTTACAAATGCAGAACGTACACGTAAAAGTTTACGAAAGAGATCAAAATTCAGAAGTCCGCGTGCAGGGTTCTCCGCTGGATTTACACGAAGATTCAGGTTTAAAAGCCATTACGGAGGCCGGTTTATTGAATGAATTTTACGCAAATGTTCGTACAAACGCCAGCAAAGCGCGTATTGTAGATAAAGATTTTCAATTGCATTTTGATGAACACAATGATCAAAAAACAACATTAAAGGAAACTTCAAATTCAAATAAAAATTCACTTCAAGATATTTCGAAACCACGTCCAGAAATCGATCGTTCGGCGCTTAGAGCTATTTTATTGAATTCTCTTTTACCTGAAACAATAGTTTGGGACAGCCAATTTCTTTCTATGGAAAAGGAAAACGAAGGCTGGAAATTGCATTTTAAAAGTGGTTCTCAAACCTATGCCGATCTAGTAATTGCTACAGATGGCGCTAATTCTAAAGTCCGCCCATACCTCAGCGCAGAAAAACCAATTTATTCTGGAATTACAATGCTCGAAGGAACAATTTACAACGCGAAACAAAATGCACCTCATCTTTTTGAATTTTCAAAAGGCGGAAAAGTTCTGGCTTTTGGAAATGAACAAACCATTATGTACGGCACAAAAGGAGATGGTTCGCTAATGTTCTACTTAAGCAGTAAAATTCCCGAAAAGTGGATTTCAGAAAGTGATCTAGATTTTAAAAATAATCAGGAAATTTTCGGATGGTTTAAGGAAGTTTACAAAGAATGGAGTCCAAAATGGCATGAACTTTTATTGAGCGACGAATTGTATTTTATTCCGCGTCCGCAATATTATTTTCCTTTAAATCAAAGTTGGGAAACACAAGACAATCTTACCATGATTGGCGACGCTGCGCATCGCATGCCTCCATTTACAGGAAAAGGAGCAAATTTAGCCATGTTAGATGCTCTTGAACTTTCGGAATTTCTTACCAACGATAAATTTAAAGAAATAAAATTGGCTATTTCTGATTTTGAAAAACGAATGCTAAACCGAGCAGCAAAAGCCACCGAAGAAACTTTGAAAAACGGAGAATTATTACACTCAAAAGATGCTTTGGAAAAATTAGTCGGCATATTTAACAATCACCTATAAGTAAAAACTAAAAAAAAGAGATGTCCAAACATCTCTTTTCTCGTTATTAACCCTAAAATCAAGTTTTACTCGTGTAACAAGACAAAACTTTTAGCATTTGCTTTGATTTTATTTCCTTCAAAATCAATATCGATTATAGCGGCTTTTCTTGGCGAAACACCATTATTACTGTAATGAGCATGTAAAACATATTTCATTTGTCCGTTTTTATCGTAGAAAACATCTCCATGTCCAACTCCATTTAGCCCTACATCTTTGCGACTAATTATCGGACTGTCTGTTGCTTTCTCCCAAGGTCCAAGCGGACTTTTAGCAGTAGCATAACCCACAGCATAATCTGGATTTCTAAAATCGTTTGCCGAATAAATCATATAATATAAACCGTTGTGTTTTAAAACCGTCGGACCTTCTGTTACCGGCCAGCTTACATTTTGAGTATTTTCCCAAGGCAGAGTTCCCGAAATACACTCTGTTAAAGTTTCTGGTTTTATAGTCAAAAGATCGTCATTTATTTCGGCAACGAAAATTCGGTTTCCATTTGTTAGACGGACATGGTAAAGATATTTTTTTCCGTCTTCATCAATAAAAACAAAAGGATCAATCTGATTACCCGTTTTTATAATTGGCTCTCTAGATTCGCTTTTAAATGGCCCTAACGGATTATCACTGGTTGCAACAGCAATGTTTTCATTGGCTGTATAAATCATATAAAATTTATTATTATAGGAAAGAACCTGAGGCGCCCAAAAACCTTTGTCTCCAAAAGTATCTCCTTTTTTCAGAGCCAAACCATTTTGAGCACCAACAGGACCTTTCCATGCTTTTAAATCTGATGAAGTATAAACCTGAAAACCCTCGCCAATTGGAGTATCTCCGCTTGTCGTTCCATATAAATAATACAAGCCGTTGTTATAAAAAACCGTTGGATCTGCTAATAAAACAGGTCTAGTTGTTGATTCTTCCTTTGGTTTATCTGTACTTTTTTCTTGTGAACATGCCGCGAAAACACACAACATGGCTGCCATACTTAGTATTTTTTTCATTTTACAATTGGTTTTAAGATTTTTAATATGGATGGCGATCCTGAATTTATAGATGGCCATCCGTTTTTATACGTTATTTTATCAATTAAGACTATTCTTCCTCCGTTTGGATTCTCCGCATCTATGGCATGGTAAACAATCCATTCCTGGCCTTTATCGTCGGTTACAACAGAATTATGTCCTGGCGCAATCCACTTTTTGTTTTTGCTCAGAATGACGCTACTTTCTGTTTTTTCGGCTTGTGCTAAAGTTTCAAAAGGTCCTTCAGCATTTTTAGATCTGGCAACCATCACGGCATAATGCGCTTTGTCGCCACAGCAATTATCTCCAGAATAATACAGATAATAAAATCCGTCGTGATAGGTTACCCAGCTTCCTTCTACTAAATTTTGATAATTGTCCGGATCATTATTCGTGATTGGATTAACCAATATTTTCATTGAAGTTCCTGTTTTAAAATTCAAACGATCTTCTGAAAGTTCCTGCACTTTTAAAGCTTCAAAACCTGAACCCCAATACAGCAATTTCTTTCCCGTTTTCGGATCATCAAATGCCATCGGATCGATATTGATAAAACTGTCACCGCAAAGCAAAGGTTCACCTTTATCTACAAAAGGTCCAGCAGCTGATTTCGAAACCGCCACTCCCAGACATTTTCCTTCTTTAGCATCTGATTCGCCTGAATAGTATAAAAAATACATTTTAAGTTTTGCATCGTACAAAACATGTGGAGCCCAGAAATCTTTGTCTGCCCATTTTGGTTTTGTCGGAAGCGCATCTCCAACAAAAATCCAACTTACCAGATCCTTAGATTTTATTATTTGAATACGAATTTCCTTGCCTAAAACATTTGTGTTTGTTCCGTAAGCATAAAAATATCCATCGGCACCTTTTATCACGCTTGGGTCTGCAAAATCATTTTTGTAAACTGGATTTTGAAAAGTTGTTTGTTTTAAATTTTGAGCTTGTAATTGATACGAATTCAACGTCAAAATAAGACAAAAAAGATAGAAATAGTTTTTCATTTTAATATTAATCTTTTAATTTAATTAAACAAATTTTCAAAACTAAAAATCAAATACTTAAAACGTTAGTATAGATAAAAACTATAGAAGAAAAATACCAGAAAAAGGTAAAAATCCAGCATTTTTTCTTCTTAACTCAACTACTAATTTGTCTTTTATATTTTGAATTCAAAAACGTATTTACAGATAAAAATTCACTACTTATTCACAGAGAATTTATACAAAGAAACGGTGTGATACTTCTCTCCTGCCTTTAAAGTTATCGGAGCAAATTTTGGCTGGTTTGGAGCATCTGGAAAATGCTGTGTTTCTAAAGCAAATGCTGTTCTAAAATCATCTTTAGCGCCCGATTTAAAGGTGTTTTTACTCTGCATAAAGTTTCCGCTATAAAATTGTATTCCAGGTTCTTCTGTATAAATATCTAAAGTAATACCTGAAGCATCTCCTTTTATAGTCGCTGCGTGTATAAAACCATCTTTCTTACTGTTATTTAAAACATAATTATGGTCATACCCTTTACCAAATTTCAATTGTTCGTCTTTTGTTTCGATTCTTTCACCAATGCTATGTTTTGATGTAAAATCAAATGGCGTGTTTTGTACTGCTTTTAATTCTCCAGTCGGAATCAAGCCTTCATCAACAGGTGTAAATTGGTTGGCATAAATCTGTAATTCGTGCTTTAAAACACTGCCGCTACCTTCTCCATTTAGATTAAAAAAGGCATGATTGGTTAAGTTTACAACTGTTGTTTTGTCTGTTGTCGCTTCGTATTCCATTTTCAAAGCATTGTCATCTGTAATTGTATAAGTAACTTTTACAGTTAAATTTCCAGGAAAACCTTGTTCTCCATCTGGCGAAACATAAGTAAAAACCAATGTTTTTCCGTCTGTTTTTTCGGCATTCCAAACTACATCCTGAAATCCTTTTACGCCACCGTGCAAAGCATTTTTTCCATTATTTAAAGGAACCTGATATTGTTTTCCTTCTAAAGTGAATTTTCCTTTACCGATTCTATTTCCAACTCTTCCAATTGTAGCACCAAAATACGGTTCTGTTGAATTTTTGAAACCTTTTGCACTGTTCATTCCAACTACAACATCGGTTTGTTTTCCGTTTTTATCGGCAATCCAAAGTCCAACTAAACGCCCTCCATAATTGGTAAAAGCGGCTTTTATTCCTTTATTTTCAATCCAATATAAATTGACTTTTTTGCCATCAATTATAGTATCGAAATCTTTAGTCTGCAAAACTGCTTGTACAGAATCTGTTTTTATTTCTATGTTTTCTTTGGAGACAGCGTCTTCTTTCTTGGCATCTTTACAATTAAATTGAAGAAGTGCCAGCATAAAAACTGCAGCGATTTGAATATTTTTCATTTTTTATGTCCTTGCGAGGAACGAAGCAATCTCATCCTCTGATTAACTTAATAAATTTATTTTGACGGAATTGCCAATTTAGTTCCTTCGCTCACTGGCTCTCCTAAAACAGGAAATCCGTTTGCACCCCAATTGATTTGCTGCATTCTTGGTGACCTCTTGTTTCCACAACCTTCACCAGGATTTGAATTGGCGTGGTACAAAATCCAGTCTTCTTTTCCGTCAGGAGATTTAAAGAAAGAATTATGTCCCGGCGCGTAAACTTTGTTTTTATCCGATTGTTTGAAAATGGGTTCAAGAGACTTTTTCCAGGCATTCGGATCTAGTAAATTATCATCGCCATTAAACGATAATAATCCTAAAGAATAGAAGTCTGTCCAACAACCACTTGCAGAAAACACAATGAAGATTTTTCCGTTTCTTTCCAAAAACTGTGGTCCTTCATTCACATTTACCTGTGCAGGATTTACATCATCGTGCAAAGCTCCGTGTGTTTCCCAATCGTTTGTTGGAGAAGAAAGTTTTATACGATCGCCTTCAATTTCTAGTGGATTTTTCATTTTAGCGATGTAAATGTTTTGTTGACCGTTTGTATCGCCTTCCCAACCAGCCCAAATCATGTACAATTGTTTTTTGTGTTCAAAAACGTTTCCGTCAATAGCCCATTTGTCGGTTTTGGCTGCGATTTTTCCTTTAAATTCAAACTTTCCTTTAAAGGGATCTGATGATTTATTTTCTAAAACATACATTCTATGATTATTATTATCGCCGTTATCCGCAGCAAAATAGCAATACCATTTTCCGTTTATAATATGAAATTCAGGCGCCCAGATTTCAGCAGAATAATCCGTTCCTTTTGGCGGCGTCCAAATCACTTTGCTTTTGGCGTTTTTAATATCCGATAAGTCTTTTGTTTTCCATAAAGTCAATTTATTGCCGAGTGTATTCGTGTAATAATAATATCCCTTGTAATACGTGCTGTACGGATCTGCTCCAGAAGGTAAAATTGGATTGGTGAAGGTTTTCTGCTGCGCAAAACTTATGGTTGTAAGCAGTAGAAGGATTAAGTATTTTTTCATTTTTGTTTTTTTTGTTGGGCGTGGTTTTTTAAACACATAGATACATAGTTTTGCTTTGTCTGTAAAAGGCGTTTCACTTATTCAAACAAACATAGCTGTTGTCTTGAACTTTGTCAAAGTTTTTGACAAAGTTGCAACGCAAAGAAAAACACAAAGCTATGTGTGGAAACTAGTTTCTTCTACTCTCTTTTATCAACACAAAAAACCTATGTTTCTATGTGTTTAAAATTATTTATTCAAAACATTAATAACTTCAGTATTGATCTTATTTACAGCTTTGAAATCCATTTTGTCGACCTTTCTATCGTACGTCATGAAACCGTTTACCTCACCTTCGACATCTGTTGTTTGTGTGTAAACCGCTGCTGAGAAACCTGTTTTTACTAGCTTTTTAAGGATTTCTGCATATTTCACATATTCTGCGGTAACTTCTGCTTGATTTTTAAATTTCACGTAACCCCAGTTGTCGTTTGCTCTCCATAAATGTCCTTCAAGAGGAAGACCGATTCCGCCGTACTCACCTAAGACCGTAACTCTTCTGGCATCATACAAATACAATTCCGGCGCTGGATATTTGTGTAAATCTAAAATATCGCCTGTTTGAAAGTGATTTCCTCCGCTTGACGAATTAATCAAACGACTTGGATCATGATTTTTTGTCCATTCTGTAATTTCAACGGTTTTAAATTGTCCCCACGCTTCATTGAAAGGAACCCAAACCACAATACTTGGATAAGAATACAAATGATCCATAATTTCTTTCCACTCTTTCTTATAGATTTCCTGTGATTTTGGAGTACGCTGCAATTCTGTTCCTTCAAAATACTTTCGATCTTGCCAAACTGGCTGTTCGTCTCCGCTTGGCATATCCTGCCAAACCAAAATTCCTAATTGATCGCAATGCGTATACCAACGTTCTGGTTCTACTTTTACGTGTTTACGAATCATATTAAAACCTAATTCTTTTGTTTTAACAATGTCGTATTTTAAAGCTTCATCTGTTGGCGCGGTGTACAACCCTTCTGGCCACCAACCTTGGTCTAATGGTCCGAATTGGAAGTAATCTTTGTTGTTTAACTGCATTCTCATCACGCCATTTTCATCTCTTTTTGATGAAATTTTACGCATAGCGAAATAACTTTTCACCTCATCAACCACTTTATTTTTGCTGATTAATCGAATTTTAGTCTGATATAAAAACGGATTTTCTGGTGACCACAATTTTGGTGCATTCAAAACAATATCATTGCTTTCGCCAACAACTGCTTTTTCTTTAGCGATCTCTTTTCCGTTATCCAAAACTGAAATTTCCACCACATCTCCGGTTTCTGCACCTTTTACATCTGCTTTTATGCTGATGGTGTTCTGATCGATATTTGGTGTTGTTCTTAATTCTGTAATATTTTTGGCATTAACGGGTTCAATCCAAACGGTTTGCCAAATTCCTGTAACGGGTGTATACCAAATTCCTTCCGGATTTTTAACTTGTTTTCCTCTTGGCTGAGTTCCGTCGTTTGAAGGATCCCAAACTTTTACCACTAATTTTTGATTGCTTCCTTTTTTGATAAATGGTGTAATATCAAATGAAAATGGCGTATAACCTCCAGTATGCGAACCTACTTTTACATCATTAATAAAAACTTCCGTTTTCCAGTCTACTGCCCCAAAATGCAGCAGAATGTTTTTGCCATTCCAGCCAGATTCTATTGAAAAATTGGTTTCGTACCAAAGTTCATTTTTTGACCCAACTTCTTTCATGACACCAGACAAACTGGATTCTGCGGCAAACGGAACTAAAATCTGCCCATCATATTTTGAAGGTGCCGCTTTTCCGAATTCCTGAATGCTGTAATTCCACAAACCATTTAGGTTTTTCCATTGCCCGCGTTCCATAATCGGACGCGGATATTCTGGTAAAGGCTTTTTAGAATCAACTTGTTCTGCCCATTTTGTTTTGATTTTATCTCCTTGCGGTTTCCATTGCGCATTGACTGTCAGCAATGAAAACAAGGCTAAAAAAAGGATACTTTTTCTTTTCATACTTTATATTTATTTGGCATTTATTCCTCAAATCAATGCCATGATGTTTCTTCAAATCAAAATTGAATTACCAGACTCATATCCACATAAGTCTGGTAATTACTTAAACTAACTTAACTAACCATTTTTTTGAGTTATGAATTATGAGTTATAGATTATAAGTTAACTGCTGATTGGTAAGCAAAACACTCGTAACTCATAATTCATAACTTATAACTCATAACTTCTTAGTAAGACCAAATTTCTTCACCAAACTATTGTATTCATTTTTAGAGATTGTAATCATGCAGCCGTGGCGTACTTTTTCTGGAAAGCTGTATTTGTCCCAATCTGAGAAAAAAGTATAACCTGAGGCTTGAAACCAAGGTCCGTTTAGATTATCTGCTATCGATAATCCGTATGAAACTCCTGGGTATTGTTCGTAATACATGTACCATATTTTATCATCAGGAGAAGGAATCAACATTGGAGCTTCTCTGAAGTTTGGACTGATAGATTGCTGAGGCAAAGAATAAGGCCCTAAAAGGGAATTTGATTTGGCAATTCGGATTGTTTTTCCGGTTGTCCAATATAATGTTGGGTAGGTTTCATCTTTAATAACAGCATAATAAGAATCGCCAACTTTGCGAATAAAAACATCAATTGTTCCCATATCCCAATCGAATAAACGATTTGGCGGTCCTTCAAAAGTCTTTAAATCTTTAGACAAAACATATAATGTTCGCTGACTTCTCCAATAGCGCTCGCCGTCTCCCTTTATTCCTTCTAAATGTGGCGTATGCCAAGTCATTAGAAACTTTTGAGAATCCTTGTCATAATATAATTTTGGAGCTCCAATTCGCTGTAAAGCGTTTGAATAATCGGGTGTACTTTTTAGATCTGGTGTGTAATCCGAATGTTTTTTCCAAGTAATTAAATCATCAGAAACCCAAATATTGATAGCTTTTGCATCGTCTCCAGTATTTCCTGCGATGTAATATTTACCGTCAGGACCTTTGGAGATATCTGGATGTCCTTTATAATCTTCAAAAACCCTTTTTCCGTTGTTTAGATTTTCCCAATGAAGTCCATCCAAACTAACCGAATAATACAATCTGCCATAATCGTTGTGCGTCATGTGCGCAAAAAGATAGGCTTCGTTTTTAGGATTTTCTGTTCCTTTTACTTGTCCGGGAGGATCTGGTTGCTGCGCTTTCGCTGAAAAGCAAACCACGATTGAAGCTATTAAAAGGAGTTTTTTTATGGTGTTTTTTTCCATGCTAAAAGGTTTTGATTATTTTTTCGCCACGAATTCCACTAATTTTCACTAATTCTTTTTTGCCACAGATTCACAGATTAAAATGATTTTTTTAGCATAGCCCAAGGTTTCAACCTTGGGGACGCAGTGTGTAGAAATTCATTACGTATTGATTATCTATTCATCGCGTATTCGTTGCGTACCCAAGGCTGAAGCCTTGGGCTATGATTATTTAGCAAGCGAAAAAAATATTTTAATCCTTTGAATTACAGCAAAACAATTTTCTAATTATCAAATTGACACATTATCTAATTCTTTTTGTTCGCCTCAGAAGTCATTTTTTTAATTAAATCTGTTTCGGCTTTTATGTATGGCGTTCCGTCTGTATGTAAAATTTCGTGGAACCATAATTTTGGTTCTGCTGTGTAGGTTTTAGTCCAGCTGTCCCAAGCATATTTTGTTTGCGTTTTTCCGTCTACAAATCCCCAATTGATCATCCCAACATTGTATTTTCTTGCAAGAGGTAAAAATCCTTCGAAAGTACTTCCGTTTGGCCTTGCCATATATTCTGTACAGATTAATGGTTTTCCGTAACGTTGTAATTGTTTTACCACTCTTTCAAAGTCTTTTGGTTTGTCGTAATTGTGGAAAGAAACGATGTCAGACTGCTCGATTTGCATCTTATGCATTGGTTTCATTTTAGCTTCATCGCTCCAGTCTCCCGTCCAAACACCAGAAGTTAAGGGTTGCGAAGGATTGCTTTCTCTTGCCCATGCAAAAACACTTTTTAAAAGAGGCAGTACTAAATCTACTTTGTTTTTAATTTCTACTTTTTCGTAAGATGGTCCCGTCATATTGTCTGGCTCGTTCCAAACATCCCAACCTAAAATGCGGTTGTCATCCTTAAATTTTGCTACTGTTTCTTTTACATATTTCTCTAAACGAGGATATTGTGTTTTATCCTGTAAAACTTTTTGTCCCGGACTCTGAACCCATCCAGAATTGTGTGTATGTGGTTTTGGAGCACGTTGTTTTCCTAAAGCAGGAAACGGATCCCAGCAAGAATCAAACAAAACAAAAAGTGTTTTAATATGGTGTTTATCTGCAATTCCTAAGAAAGTGTCCATGCGTTTGTAAAGTCCTTCTGGATCTTGTTCATGCAATAAATCGTGTAGATAAACGCGCATTACATTCATACCAAGACCTTCTGCCCATCCCAATTCCTGATCGATTCTTTTTGGATCAAAAGTATCTTCCTGCCACATCTCTAACTGATTTATAGCTGTGCTAGGAGAATAATTTGCTCCAACCAGCCACGGCTGTTGTGCGTACCATTTATTGGCCTGATCTTTTGTCCAGATTTCTCTTTTTACAACCGATGCTGTTTCAATTTTACTTTCTTCAGGATTACTTTTTTTGTTGTTACAGCTAAGCAATACAAGTCCTGCCAACATAAATGTCAGCCACATTTTTACTTTCTTCATTTTCAATTTGTTTTTTTGAACAATCGTTCTTTATGATAAGGGAATCAGACTAGTAAATCTGATTCCCTCCAAAAATTCAGTTTTAGTATCCGGAGTTTTGATCCAGATTTGGATTGTTGTCTACGTCAACTTGTGGAATTGGCATTCTTTGATTTTTACCCACTTTGAAGTTTTTAAAATCCGGATCACGAAGTGCGATTTTATCAACAGAAGCTTGAGAATCTAAATCTCCCCAACGTTTTAAATCTTCCCAACGAACACTTTCGCCACATAATTCAAAAACTCTTTCCATTTTTAAACGCTCTAAGAACAAATCATGATTGTTTCCTATTTCAGGATGCGCAACTGCTAAATTGTTCATGTTTACACGAGCTCTTACCATATCTACATATTGATACGCTGCAGCAGTATTTCCTAATTCATTTAAAACTTCAGCATAGCGCAATAAGATATCACCGTAACGAACCAATCTGTAATTTACTTGAGAATAGTAATCTTCGTTATTTCTGTAATAATCACGGCTTCCCTTTCTAAACCAAGCCTCATCATTGTTCCATTCCCAGTTTCTACCGTAAGTTTTGTCTCCAAAATCAGCTAATAATTGAGGATAATATAAAGTCCATCTCAAACGAATATCAAGATTGCCGTCTTTATTTTTTTCTTGTTTAAAGGCATTTACCATCCAAAGACGCGCTTGTCCATCAGACCATCCAATTCCTCTTGGTGCAAAAAACTGACCACGGTTACTAGAAACTGCAGCAT
>NZ_CAMLIX010000089.1 GCF_946479975.1 uncultured Flavobacterium sp. | reverse complement strand
ATCAATAGTAGCTCTACCGTTAGAAGAGTGCGGTGTACCATCAGCATACATAACTTCGGTCATTACTAACCAACCGTTGATACGAGTTGGATCTGGATAAATTGCAACTGGGACTAAAAGACAGTCAGAAGAACCACCTTCAGCTTGTTTTGTCGATGAACCATCAAATGACCAATTTCCAAGTTCTTCTAATGTTCCTTTGAAATTTTCGTGCTCTTCAACTTTAGTTTTACTTCTAAGATTTTGAGTTGGTTCATATCCATCTAACCAAATGTACTCTAACTTAATTTTAGCCATAATAATATAAATTTATTTTTTTTGTTTTTTCGCTGGGTCAAATATAGATTTATTTTTTTAGTCCTAAAAATTAGGGGGCTATTTTGTTTAGCGAAGTATAATTTTTTAGATAAGCGCAATTTTGGCGGGGGTATATTTTAAAAAAAGCAATTTTATTAACCTTAAAAAAATAAATTCGTAATAATTGGGGGTCTTTTTTGAGTTTCTGGGTTAAGGAATTATGAAAAAATGTTTATTTAATCAATAATACCGTACACTTTTGTTATATTTCTTTAGATTGAATTCATTATTCTTTGAAAAAAGCAGATTATGTTGAAAAATTCTAGTTCAAAAATCGAAGATTTATATTCGAAACAGGGATTTAATTTGTTTATATTTGTCGATCATTTTTTAATGAAAATTAGTACGAATTTAAAATTACAGAACCATGTCAACATTACGTTTTCAAGCTTTACAACAAGCTTCAAACAGAAAGCCGGTGCATTTTGAGGAAATTGATCGTAAATCAAATCTTTTTGGGTCAAATGTGTTTAATGAGAAAGCAATGAAGCAGTATTTAACTTCAGATGCTTTTAAAGGAGTAAGAGATGCCATTCAGCATGGAACAAAAATTGAAAGAAAACTGGCAGACTATATTGCCATGGGAATGAAAGAATGGGCTCTTGCAAAAGGAGTTACACATTATACACACTGGTTTCAGCCACTTACAGGAACAACTGCAGAAAAACATGATGCATTTTTTGAAACTTCTTATGACGGAAGTGATCCTGTAGAAAAATTTGGCGGAGCACAATTGGTACAGCAAGAACCAGATGCGTCTAGTTTTCCAAACGGAGGAATCAGAAATACATTTGAAGCGAGAGGTTACACGGCTTGGGATCCAACTTCGCCAGCCTTTATATATGGCACAACTTTATGTATTCCGACAGTTTTCATCGCTTACACAGGAGAAGCTTTAGATAATAAAATTCCTTTATTAAGAGCATTATCTGCAATTGATGAAGCGGCTACAGAAGTTTGTAAATATTTTGACAAAAACGTAAAAAAGGTAACAGCAACTTTAGGCTGGGAGCAGGAATATTTCTTGATCGATAAAGCTTTGGCAAATTCACGTCCAGACTTAATGATGACAGGAAGAACCTTATTAGGACACACTTCTGCAAAAGGACAACAATTAGATGATCATTATTTCGGATCTATTCCAACTCGCGCGCTTACTTATATGAGAGATTTGGAGCAGGAATGTATGTTATTAGGAATTCCGGTAAAAACACGTCATAACGAAGTGGCACCAAATCAGTTTGAGCTGGCACCAATTTTTGAAGAAACAAATCTTGCTGTAGATCATAACTCTTTATTAATGGATGTAATGCAGCGTGTTGCAGAACGTCATGACTTTAAAGTTTTATTTCACGAAAAACCATTTAAAGGTGTAAACGGTTCTGGAAAACACAACAACTGGTCATTGGCAACAGACACTGGAGTTAATTTATTGAGTCCGAGCAAAACGCCAATGAGTAATTTGCAGTTTTTGACTTTCTTTATCAATACAATAAAAGCAGTAAACGATAACGAAACGTTATTAAGAGCGTCTATCGCAACGGCAAGTAACGACCACAGATTAGGAGCAAACGAAGCACCACCGGCAATTATGTCGGTTTTTATTGGAGCACAGTTAACAAAAGTTTTATCGGAGTTAGAAAGTGTGACTACAGGAAAACTTTCGCCAGAAGAAAAAACCGATTTAAAATTAAACGTTGTTGGTAAAATCCCAGACGTTTTATTAGACAATACAGACCGTAACAGAACTTCGCCTTTTGCCTTTACAGGAAATAAATGGGAGTTTAGAGCAGTTGGTTCAAACTCAAACTGTTCAAATGCAATGACCACTTTAAATGCAATTGTTGCCAAACAGTTAATCGACTTTAAAAACGAAGTTGAAACTTTGATTGAATCTAAAGACATGAAAAAAGATGATGCAATCTTTAATGTTTTAAGAGAATACATCAAACAATCAAAAAAGATTCTTTTTGAAGGCGACGGTTACAGCGAAGCTTGGGAAAAAGAAGCAGCAAAAAGAGGTTTAAGCAACTTTAAAACTACTCCTGAAGCTATTAAGGCTAAAGTTTCTAAACAAGCTTTGGATTTATTTGAAGAATTAGGAATTTTTAATCACGTTGAAGCAGAAGCGCGTTACGAAATTGAACTGGAAGAATATACTAAAAAAATTCAGATTGAAGGAAGAGTTTTAGGTGATATTGCTAGAAACCACGTAATTCCAACGGCTATTCGTTACCAAAATACTTTGATTGAAAACGTAAAGGGTTTAAAAGAAATTTTCGGAAAAGAATTTGAAACAATTGCAAAGGAGCAAATTGTCTTGATTAAAGAAATTTCTGGTCATATTGAAGGAATTAATTCTAAAGTATTGGCAATGACCAATGAAAGAAAGAAAGCAAACCAGTTGACAGACGCTCAAAAAATGGCAGAAGCATATTGTAATAATGTGAAACCTTATTTTGACGAAATTCGTAATCACTGTGATAAATTAGAATTGTTAGTAGACGACGAAAGTTGGACATTAACTAAATATAGAGAACTATTATTTACAAAATAATCTCAAAAATGAAGTTTTAAAAGCCTGTTTTTCAAAGAAACAGGCTTTTTTTTATGATTTCTAATGAAAGAATAGAAAGTAAATTCTTGTTTTTATTTTATGCCAATAAGAAGTTCATCGGGATAGTCTTACAGTTCATCGAAAAGATGCTAAGTTGTTGAAAATATGTGTTTTCACTTAGTGAAGGTTACAATAAGTTTTCTAATTTTGAATATGATTTTGAATTGAAGATCAATTGTTTCAAAACAACATATCCTCTGTTTTGAGATGATAAAAATAGCAAGCCAAAAGCTTCATAACCAATTTTATTTAGGGAAATCGGCAGAAGAATTCATTCCGCCGATTTTTTTTTTTGAATCCTGCATCCGAATCAATCAAAGAATTAAAAAAAGGGATTATCTTTGCACCACATCAACACAAACTAATTTTCATGAGTTCAGATTCTAGCAAAAGGTACGCACAAAGAGGTGTTTCAGCATCTAAAGAAGACGTACACAACGCCATAAAAAATATTGATAAAGGTTTATTTCCACAGGCTTTCTGTAAAATTGTTCCAGATTATTTAACTCAAGATGAAGCGCATTGTCTTATTATGCACGCAGACGGAGCAGGAACAAAATCTTCTTTGGCTTATATGTATTGGAAAGAAACTGGAGATCTTTCAGTATGGAAAGGAATTGCTCAGGATGCCTTAATCATGAATATTGACGATTTATTATGTGTTGGTGCAACCGATAATATTCTGCTTTCTTCTACAATTGGTAGAAATAAAAACCTGATTCCAGCTGACGTTATTTCGGCAATTATTAATGGAACAGAAGAATTAATCAACGAATTAAAATCTTTTGGAGTTACAATTCATTCAACTGGTGGAGAAACTGCAGATGTTGGAGATGTTGTTCGTACGATTATTGTAGATTCTACTGTAACAGCACGTATGAAACGTTCTGATGTTGTAGATAACGCAAACATTAAAGCAGGTGACGTAATTGTTGGTTTGGCCTCTTTCGGACAAGCAACTTACGAAAAAGGTTATAACGGCGGAATGGGTAGCAACGGATTAACTTCTGCTCGTCACGACGTTTTCGGCAAATATTTAGCTAAAAAATATCCAGAAAGTTATGATGCAGCAGTGCCAGAAGAATTGATTTATTCTGGGCAGGTTAATTTAACTGATGAAGTAGAAAACAGTCCAATCAATGCTGGACAATTAGTACTTTCTCCAACAAGAACTTACGCTCCAATTATCAAGAAAATTTTAGATAAATATACTCCACAAGATATTCACGGAATGGTGCATTGCAGTGGTGGTGCGCAGACTAAAATTTTGCATTTCGTAAAAGATTTACACATTATAAAAGACAATTTATTTCCAGTTCCGCCATTGTTCAAGTTAATTCAAGAGCAATCAAAAACAGATTGGAAAGAAATGTATCAGGTTTTCAACTGTGGACACAGAATGGAAATTTATGTTCCAGAAAACATTGCACAAGATATTATTGAAATCTCTAAATCATTTAATGTTGAGGCGCAGATCGTAGGTAGAGTAGAAGCTTCAGAAGAAAAGAAACTTACTATTACAAGCGAATACGGAACATTTAATTATTAAAAATTTACATGTAGAGACGCACAGCAGTGCGTCTTTCGTTATGTTAGACGCACTGCTGTGCGTCTCTACAATTAAAAAACACACCGATTATGTACGAATTACTTTTTTGGAAATATCTAGACGAAATCTACCTTAATAATCAAGAAGTTTACGAAGCACTGCTTGAAAAAGAAGAAGTAGAAGGTTTGGCTGAACTTCAAATTGAAGTAATTGTAAATAGAATCAATTCTGTTTTTTCAGATTGGGAAAGAGTCGATGAAAACAGCTGGAAAAATCAAAAAGGAAAAGGTGCTTTTCAAGTAATTACTACACCACAAAGTATAAAAATTGACTGCTACGGAACAGAAGGAAAAACCATGAACAAATTAGTTGAAGTCATGGAAGAATACAAATGTCCGCTTTACGACCCGCAAGTTCCTGTGCGTTATGATGAAATGAGTGAATAGTTTTTTGTTTCAGGTTTCAGGTTTTTTTCCGAAGTTTTGGAATTTGGAATTTAAAAATTTGGAATTTTAATTAACCGTCTTTCAACAATAAATTCTGTTCTTTTCTCAATTTAACGACCAATTGATCGACGTAGGTTTTTATTTTCTGTGGAAGCGTATTCCAATTTTGATCTTTTTTAAAACTTCTGCAATGATCTAAATCACATTCGACAGCGCGAATTGCGTATTTTTTATTTTTGTAGACCGTTATTATTTTTACGCGTCGAACTTCGCCATATTCTGTTTTTGATCCGTACACAATTATGGGATCAATATATCCGTCGCCATCTAGATCTTTAGTACTGCAATATTTTGTCCAAAACCAGATCGTGGTTTCTTTTGGAATATAATCTTCTAATAAATCAGTAATTCTCCATTTTTCTAAAAAACCACCGTGATCATTCATCACACAAATTGCTTGAATTTTGTTGTTTAAAGTATCTTTTTTGGAAATTGTTTTTTGATTTTCGGTGAAAACCAAATCATAAACACCGCCTTTGTCTTGAAATTCAATTGCTTTGTAAATAGGAAAATCTGAGATTTGGTTTAGTTCTCTTTGCTTAATTTCTTCTTTATCCAGTTTATAACTTTCAATTTTTTGAGACGAAACAAAAGTCGAATAAAAAGAAAGTAGAATTAAAATATACTTTTTCATTTTTGGTATTATACTTTTAGTACATCAAAGATATTTAAAACCTTTCTAGTTGCACTAATTTTATGTTTTTTAAAAAACAGGAATTGTTGTACTTTTCTAGATTAAAACTTGATTCGCTTTTTTATAAAAATTACCTCAAATAAGAAAACTCAAAAAATGATACGAATAAACCGTCGCAATCTCCTATTAGGAATGTCAATTTTGCTAATTTTTTCTTCCAATATAATAAACGCACAAAAGAAAAACGAACAGCGAAACCTGATTCAATATGTTGATCCCATGATTGGAACCGCCAAAATGGGACATACGTATCCAGGTGCAACAGTTCCTTTCGGGAGCGTGCAATTGAGTCCAGAAACCGATACGATTGCTTATAGTTTGAATGGAAAATATAACGGAGAAGTATATAAATATTGTGCGGGATATCAATATGAAGACAAAACAATTGTAGGTTTCAGCCACACGCATTTTAGCGGAACAGGACATTCTGATTTAGGTGATTTTCTAATTATGCCAACAACGGGAAAACTGCAATTAAATCCGGGGGTGGCTTCAAAACCTTTGTCAGGTTATAGATCGGCATTTTCGCATGCTACAGAAAAGGCAGAGCCGGCCTATTACAGCGTTCTTTTGGAAGATCATAAGATCAAAGCAGAATTGACTGCAACAACAAGAGTCGGAATGCATCAATACACTTTTCCGAAATCTGATGAAGCGCATATTATTCTGGATTTAACTTCAGGGATTTACAATTATGATAAAAAAAATGTTTGGACATTTGTTCGTGTAGAAAACGATACTTTAATAACAGGATATCGTCAAACCAATGGATGGGCGAGAACCAGAACGGTTTATTTTGCCATGTCTTTCAGTAAACCAATTAAAAGTTACGGACAAGCAACACAAGAAAAAAGTGTTTACAGAGGTTTTTGGGGAAGATTTGACCAAACGAAAAACTTTCCAGAAATGGCAGGGCAAAATTTGAAATTGTTCTTTGATTTTGATACCAACGAAGGGGAAAAGATCAAAATAAAAATGGCATTATCGCCAGTAAGTTCAGCTGGTGCTTTAGAAAATATGAAAAAAGAAACTCCAGATTGGGATTTCGAAAAAATAAAAAAACAAAGTCAAGAAGTTTGGAACAAAGAATTGAATAAAATTCAGGTGGAAACCATTCAGAAAGAAGATTTGGTTAATTTTTACACCGCAATGTATCACGCCTTTTTAGGTCCGACAGAATATATGGACTTAGATCATAATTATAAAGGTTTGGACATGAATGTTCACAAAGCAGAAAACTTTACGAATTACACTAGTTATTCGCTTTGGGACACGTATCGCGCTTTACATCCGTTTTTTAATATTGTACAGCCAAAAAGAAATGCCGATATGGTAAGTTCAATGCTGGCACATTCAGATCAAAGCGTTCATAAAATGCTTCCAATCTGGTCGCATTATGCCAATGAAAATTGGTGCATGATTGGGTATCATTCGGTTTCGGTCGTAGCCGATGCAATTGTGAAAGGCAATATTAATTTTGATGCAGAAAAAGCGCTTCAAGCCTGTGTGAATACCGCAAAAGTTCCTTACTACGACGGACTTGAATATTACATGAAAAAAGGATATGTCCCAGAAGATAAAAATGGCGCTTCGGTTTCTAAAACTTTAGAATATGCTTATGATGATTGGACGATTGCGCAGGCGGCGAAGAAATTAAGAAAAACGGATATTTATAATGAATTCATCGAAAGATCTAAAAATTATAAAAATGTTTACGATGAAAAAACTGGATTCATGCGTCCGAAATTAAATGACGGAACTTTCAAAAAAGAATTTGATCCGCTAGACACGCACGGACAAGGTTTTATTGAAGGAAATTCATGGAATTACAGTTTGTACGTTCCGCAAGATCCTGCAGAGATGATTAATTTAATGGGAGGAAATGAGAAATTTAAAGTTCGTTTAGATTCTTTATTCAATATGCATCTCCCGGATAAATATTTTGAAAACACAGAAGATATTACCAGAGACGGAATTATCGGCAATTATGTTCATGGAAACGAGCCTTCTCATCACGTAGTTTATTTGTACAATTGGACAGATTCTCCATGGAAATCACAAGATAAAATTCGAATGATTTTGAAAAAAATGTATAGAAACGGTGCTGATGGTCTAGGAGGAAATGACGATTTTGGACAAATGAGTGCTTGGTATATTTTCAGCAGTTTAGGATTTTATCCCGTTGCCCCAGGTTCTGATGAATATGCTTTGGGAAGTCCGTTAATGAAAAATGCTGTTTTAAATTTAGAACACGGAAAAACTTTTGAAGTGGCGACGGTGAATCAGTCTGATAAAAATGTATTTGTTTCTAAAGTGCTTTTAAACGGAAAAGAACTTTCGAGACCTTTCTTAAAACATGAAGATGTTGTCAATGGAGGGAAAATTACTTTTTACATGACTAGTAAACCGAATAAAAATAATTTTAAAAATTAAATTAGTGTCACCCTGAGCGAAGTCGAAGGGCTTTCATATCGTAATGGGCTTCGACTTCGCTCAGCCAGACAAAACAACTATATTAAAATTCGAGATAATTTGTGCAATTCGTGGCAAAACAAAAAAACTTCACGAAATTTGCACTTTAAATAAAGAAAACGAAATATGAAAATAAATCTAAAATCAGGAATTGACAAATTGCTTTTCGGAATGAAGCAGAATGATGTAACAGCAGTTTTAGGAAAACCTGATAAAAACTATAAAGACGAAGATGACAATGTGATTTTTGTCTACAACGAGCATAAAATCAGACTGACTTTTTATCAAGAAGAAGACTTGAAATTAGGTTATTTAGTAGCTTCAAGCCAAGATCTAGAAGTTTTTGGATACAAATTAATCGGGCGAAAAATTGCTGATGTAAAGAAAGATTTAGCAACAAAAGGAATCACGAAATACAATCAGGAGACTTTTGATACATTCGAAAACTACTTCAACGAAGACAATTGGTTTATTCTTCAAACAGAATATGATGAAGTGGTAAAGTTTGAAATTGGAGCAATCATCAATGATAAAGATGAATTTGATTGGAAATTTCCAATGAAGAAATAAACGCAATTTTTGTCATTTCGAGGAACGAGAAATCGCACTCGTAGATCGACAACAATTTTTATTTTCTTTGAGGAGTTTCTCGTGTGATCCTTCGTTCCTCAGGATGACAAAAAAGCGATGTAAATTTGACAAAGCATAAAAAAAACCGACAATCACTTGTCGGTTTTTTATTGTCTTAAAAGAAATTATCCTTTTAACCATGCATTTTTAAGTTTCTCTTTTGAAGCATCTGTAGCTTTAAAAGTTTCAGACTCTTCGTATGGTAATTTTACGGTTCCTTTAATAGTTTCTTCTTTTGTACCACGTTTTATTTTTAGTGTGATTGGATCGTTTTCTTTCCATCCTTCACTTTCTGTAATCAAATCGTAAATGTTATCTAGATTATAAGATTTGTTGTTTACAGCTAAAATTTTATCGCCAGCTTTTAAACCTAAATTTTTAAAGAATGCTGTTTCAACGTCAGGACGAACAGCAATTTCTTTTGTTGCTTTATCAATTGTGATATAAGGAACTTGTCCTTTAATAAACGGATTTCCAGCTTTTTTCTCTGTTGCTTTTGTAACACCAACTTTAGCTAAATAAAAATCGTAAGGAATTGGAGTTGTTCCCGCAACATATTTGTTTAAGAATTCGCCAACTTCAGGATAAGTTAAAGAAGTGATTTTTGCAAATAATTCATTGTCATTAAATGGTTTTTCGATACCATATTCAGCAGCTAATTTGTGCATTAAATCAAGAATTCCTCTTTCTCCATTGCTTTTCTCTCTGATGATAATATCAATACACATTCCGATTAAAGCTCCTTTTTGGTACACATTTAAGTATTGATCTTTATACGGCTGCTCTAATACGTTTTTACTCATTAAAGTAAAAGACATCGTGTCATTTAAACCTTTAGCCTGTTCGATTTTATCTGCAATACGCGTATAAAATTCTGATTCATTAATTAAACCTTGATTGATTTGGAAAAGGTTTGCAAAATATTCTGTAACTCCTTCGTACATCCATAAATGTTCAGACATTTTTGGCGCATTATAATCAAAAAACTGAATTTCTTTTGAGTGAATAGTCAATGGAGTCACAATGTGGAAGAATTCGTGAGAAACTACATCTTTCATCGTTTCTACCAATTTTTCTTTTGGCATTGATTCTGGTAAAACTACAGTTGTAGCAGTTGGGTGTTCCAAAGCACCAAAACCGTGTGCATCATCCTTAGCCATGGTTGAAAGATAAACCAAAACAGTATATTTTTTAGTAGAATTTACTTTTCCTAAAAAGTTTTTCTGCGCTGTCATCATCGTTTTCATTTCTGGCGTAATGCTTTCTGCTGTATATTTTCCTGTTGGAGAATACACTGCAATCAAAATATCCATTCCGTTTACATTAAAAGTAGAGTAATCTGGTTTGGCATACATAATAGGATTTTCGACCAAAATAGCATAACGAGAAGTTGTAAATACGTCTGAAGTCTTGCTTGCATCTTCATCTGTCATCGAAGTTGCTCCCCAAAGTGTTTCAGGATGTGTAATCGTAACTTTGTACGGAACATCTAGTTTATCTTGAAAATACCCAACAAAACCGTGTGTATTTACCATGAAGTTTTTACCTGCGTCGATATTTGTTCCTGCTGGTGAGAAAACGTCATCATTACCAAATCCAGTTCCTTTTTCGGTATCAAAAGTATCGTTTACTAAATATGTAATCTTTTTTAATGTTTTAGCATTAGAAATAGACCAAGAATTATCGTCAATTCTTTTTACAGTTAATGCAGTTCCTTTAGCATCAAATGCTTTAAAATCTTCTGCAAATTTTCCATAATTATCTGTAGAGTAAGTTCCAGGAACAGTTTTAGGAATACTGTAAACAATTTCGTCTGTTTTAATAGCTGGCGGAGTAACAGTTACCAAAACCTTATCGTCTTTAACGTCGGTTAAATTAATATTCACGTCTACCGTATTACTTTTTGCGGCTCCAGTGCTACCTGTTTTACAACTCCAAAACGTTACCGCTAGAGCTAAGGTGTAAAGTATTTTCTTCATTTGTATATGTTTAGTTATTTGTATTTGTAACAAAATGTATCGAAAAGTTACTAAAAAAATTACATTAAATTAAAAAATAAAAAAAAGCCCTTGAAAACAAGAGCTTTAAATGTTAGTCGAATTTATTTTTTATATAATATTTTCCATCCAAATCTTCATCAAAATCATCTATTTTCACTGGTTTTGGTTTTGGTTTGTTCGCAACTGCCTTCTTTTTCCACATCTCAAATTTCTCAAGAGGCATTTTCTTTTTCATGATTTCCAGAACTTCTTTTTCTGCTAACCCATATTCTTTTTTTATAATTTCAAATGGATTTTTTTCTTCTAAAGCTAACGAAACAAGTTTTTCGGTTTGCTCCCAAGTCAATTCTTTACGGCTACTCTTTTTCATCTCGTGAAAATTAATTCAAAACAGGGTTTTTAGTTTAATAGATTGATTCTCAATTTCTGTATCAATATTAAAAAAAAAAAGAATAGGTTGGTTCAGTAAAGTCCACTTTTTTTAATGATTTTAACTGTTTTTGAAGGATCGTGATTTTTGAAATGGTATTTTTAGCAGATTCTTTAATTCATTGTTTTCTACAGGGTTCATATGAGTATCTACACCATAAATAATATGTTCTTTGGGTAAATAGGTAAAAGTGCCAAAAATCCTATCCCAAACCGAAAAGATGTTTCCATAATTACTGTCTGTGTAAGGCAGCACATAATGATGGTGGACTTTGTGCATATTTGGAGAAACAATAAAATAACTCAACAAAACATCTAGTTTTTCTGGAAGCGAAATATTAGCGTGATTAAATTGAGAAGCAACTACAGATAAGGATTGATACAGAAAAACCATCCACATTGGTGCTCCAACAACTAAAACGCCTAGAGTGGTAAAAATAAATCGAATCACACTTTCACCAGGATGATGTCTATTGGCGGTTGTAGTATCGATCCAAGTATCTGTATGATGTACGATATGAAACTGCCATAGAAACTTAAATTTATGTTGGACAAAATGTGCCAAATAAGCACCAATTAAATCCAAAAGTAATAAGCCAAGTAATGTGTAAATCCAAATTGGAAGGGCAGGAAGCCATTGCAAAATTCCAAACTGATTTTCTATTGTCCAGCAGGCTGTTTTAATTAGAATGAAAGCCAGAATAAAATTGACGACAATGGTTGTGAAAGTAAAAAAGAAATTTATTCCCGCATGAGGCCACTTTTTATACTGCATTCGGAATAAAGGAAATGTATTTTCGATAAGCCAAAAAATCGTAATTCCGCCAACAAGAATAAGACTTCTGTGTGAAGATGGAATCGTGCTGAAGTAAGAAATAATTTCGTTCATAATATAGCAATATTGAGTTGAAAGAATATTTTCCTGTCGATTTTATCCAAAGAAAAAGAGAAAACCAAATATAAATATATCCGATTTTCTCTTTAAAAAATTAATAATTAACTATTTTATAATTATTATTTCTTGATGAGGCTTATTATGAATAGTAAAACCCACGCGCCGCCAACAGCAATTAAAATCTGCCAAAGCAATCCGCCGCCTCCAATACCAAGTTTTGTAGCAATCCATCCGCCGATAAAGCCGCCTATGATTCCAACAATAATATTGCCAATTAGTCCGAAACCTGCTCCTTTCCAAATTTGACCAGCAAGCCATCCAGAAAGTGCACCTATAAGTAAGAAATATAAAAATTCCATATTTTTTATTTTAATGAATTGATTGAATTGAATTATTTTTCGTTGTGATTTTGAAGTAAAGACTTATAAATAAATCCTGCCGCTATTGCACCCAAAATAGGAGCAACCCAAAATAACCAAACTTGAGTTAAAGGTGTTCCTCCAACAAAAATTGCTTGTGATAAAGATCTAGCAGGATTTACAGAAGTATTCGTAATAGGAATACTAATTAAGTGAATTAACGTTAATCCTAAACCAATAGCTACTCCACAGAAAGGTGTGCTTGCAAATTTATCTGTAGCACCCAAAATAATTAAAAGGAAAAATAAAGTCAATACAAATTCAGCAATAAAACACGCTGGTAGAGAATATCCATCAGGAGAAAATGATCCAAAACCATTCGATGCAAATGCTCCAGCTTTGGTATTATCGATTACAAATCCTGCTTTTCCAGAAGCAATTGTGTACAAAGTTCCTGCAGCAGCGATAGCACCTACACATTGTGCAATGATGTAAGGAGCAAGATCTTTAGCAGAAAATCTTCCTCCTGCCCATAAACCAATTGAAACAGCTGGATTAAAATGACCTCCAGAAATATGACCAACAGCATAAGCCATTGTTAAAACAGTCAAACCAAATGCTAATGCAACACCAGCAAATCCGATCCCTAATTGAGGAAAGCCGGCAGCAAATAATGCACTTCCGCAACCTCCAAAAACAAGCCAATACGTTCCGAAGAACTCAGCAAATAATTTTTTCATGATAAAAATAATTTAATAAATGGTTAATGTTAGAATACATATTGGTATGCCCAATAAATTAAAACAATTTGTAAGGGCAAACGTACAAATAAAATCGATATTGGTAAACCAAAACTTGCTTTTTTATTCAATAACATATAAACATTTGCAGGAAAAATAGCAATTAGTAAAACTATAATTCCCCACGCAGCCATATGTGACGTAAAAGGCAAGGTTAGGAGTATGCCTAAAATAATTTCGGCAGCACCACTTAAAATATTTAGTAATCGGGGGTTTTTAAACGCGGGGGGAATAATCTTAATATACATTTCTGGCTTTCTAAAATGGTTAATTCCAGCACCAATATAAAGTAAAGCCATTAAGTATAAATGCCAAGGTAAAGTCATGATATGTAATTGTATATCACGAATTTATAAAAAATTTAACAATTATTGCACTACAAGTAGTCTTTTTTTAATAATGCGTATTTTGAGTTATTTATTTCGGTTGAAATTTACGTTCATAATAATTATGGCAAGAATAATTAATACAATTCCAGCCCATTGAGAAAAAATTACTTTTTCATCTAATAAAACATAGGCCATCATAACAGAAACAGGCAGTTCAAGGGCAGAAACAATACTTCCTAATCCAATTCCTGTTAACGGAAAACCAGCTGTCATTAAAAGCGGCGGAATTATTGTTCCAAACAAGGAAAGTACGATTCCCCATTTCAAGAAAATTTCAAGATTAAAAGCCGTTTCTTGTGTGGCAAAAGCGAAAGAGAAAACAATAATAGAACCTCCTAAAAGCATATAAAGACTTCTTTGCGCCGATGAGATTTCGGTTGCAACGCTATTAGCTGTAAACATTGTAGTCGTAAAAGAAGCAGCTGCTAAGATTCCCCACATTAAACCACGCCAATCTAATGAAATGTCGCTGTTGATAAGATTTGTAGCTAGAACAGTCCCAAAAAGCACAATAAATACAGCAATTACTTTTTGTTTAGAAGGCAGTTTTTTTTCTAAAATCATTTCAAGCAAAACTCCCATCCAAACGGTCTGCATCAGCAAAACGATTCCTATAGAAACTGGAATATATTTTACAGCCAGATAGTAAAATAAACTAGTCATTCCTAGTGAAGTTCCGGCAAGCATTAAATTAAAAATATTTTTTGGAGTTGCTTTTACAGCTGTATTTTTGTTTTTAATTCTCTGGAAAAGATTGATTAAAAGAATTCCAATAATTCCATAAATAAATTGTGAAGTCGTCACTTCTGCAGTTGTGTATCCTTCGGTGTAAGCCATTTTTACAAATGTTGCCAGCATTCCGTAGGTTGTGGCTCCTAAAGCGACTAGAAAAACACCTTTTAATACATTATTTTGTGACGTCATGATTTATTGTTTAAAAAATTTAGCCGGCAAAGGTAAGCTATTTTATTTAGGATATAATTGTACTATGTTGAGAATAGTGCTTAAAAAGTAAAAAAATCGATTTTTAAAGCCTTCAATTATGAAATATGTAAAATTTAGAATGTTTCAAAAATGAAAAAACCATCAAAAAACTAATTTTGATGGTTTTATATTTTACAAATAATTAAAAATTCTTTTGTAATTATTTAGGCTGATTTTGATACGTTTCAATTTCGAAAATCAAGGTTGCATTTGGCGGAATAACACCACCAGCACCTTTTTCTCCGTAAGCTAAGTTTGAAGGAAGAAAGAAGATCGCTTTTTCTCCATCTGTCATCATATCAAGGGCTTCGATAAAGCCAGGAATCATTCCGTCTTTTTTACCAACTGCAAAAGGAAAAGCTTTGTAGCCGCCTTGCGCATCTCTATTAGCATCATATTTTCCGTAAGCTTTTGCTACTTCAGGAATACTGCTGTCAAACAAAGTACCGTCTTCAAAGTATCCTGCATAATGAAAATAGATATTAGAACCTTCAGCACCTTTTATACCAGTTCCTTTTTTAGTCACAACATATTTTAAACCAGATGGTGTTGCAGTTGCTTTGGCTTTTGTTGCTGCAAAATAAGCTGCTTTTGCAGTAACTACTTTTTTAGCTTCTTCCTTTTTTACATCACCTTGTTTCATCTCATCACTAAAAACTTTTACAGCATCAAATTTTTTCGCTGCAGCGCCTTTACGTGTAATCGTGATTTTAGTCATAATATCGTCCTGAACAATTTTATTTACATTGTCCATTCCAGACACTACATGTCCAAAAATAGTGTGTTTTCCGTTTAACCAAGGCGTATCTTTATGTGTAATAAAAAATTGGCTTCCGTTTGTTGCAGGGCCTGAATTTGCCATTGCCAAAACACCGCCTTTCTCAAATTTCAATTCAGATACAAACTCATCTTTAAAAGAGTAACCAGGATCTCCAGCACCAGTTCCTAGCGGATCTCCCCCTTGAATCATGAAATCATTTATCACTCTGTGAAATTTTAAACCATCATAAAATGGCTTTCCTTTTAATTTTTCCACTTTCACATACGGATTTTTCCCTTCAGCCAAACTAATAAAGTTTGCCACCGTTACAGGTGCTTTAGTATATTCTAAAGAAACTACAATATCTCCTTTTGAAGTTGAAATTGTAGCAAAAATTCCGTCGTTCGGGTCTGTGCTTGGTTTAGTAGCAGGTTTTGCTGCTGTTGTCGTTTTAGCCTTTGCTGCAGGTTTTGCAGCGGGCTTTTTAGTCTGCGCTTGAATATTTACTACTGCTAAGCAGAATAAAAATAAGATTTTAAACTTCATTACTTCTCAGATTTAAGTCTTTAAATATTAGATTCTTTATGGTTTTTCTGTTAATTGAATTTCGAAAATAATGTTAGCATTTGGCGGAATTACACCTCCTGCACCAGTTTCTCCGTATGCCAAATGACTTGGAATAAAAACAATGGCTTTGTCTCCAATAGAAAGCTGTTCAACTCCTTCGATAAAACCAGGAATTAGACCACCTTTGCTTCCGGCTTTAAATTCAATTGCTTTGTATGCTTGCGCATTTGCTCTTGCTTGATCAAATTTTCCGAATTGTTTTGCAGTTTCTTCAGAACTTGTATCGAACAAAGTTCCATTTTCAAGAAAACCTGCATAATGAATGTAAACTTGAGTTCCAGCAGCTGGTTTTTTACCAGTTCCTTTTTCAGTAATTACAAACTCTAATCCGCTTGTTGTTTTAGTCGCTTTTGGTTTGATAGAAGCGTAATAAGCCACTTTTTCTTTTTGAACTTCAGTTGCTTTAATCTGCTCTTTTGAAATGTCAGCAAAATAATCATGGAATACTTTTACAGCATCAAATTTCTTTGCAGCTTCACCATTTCTGATAATCGTTACCGAAACAAGATTATCTCCTTGAACTACTTTATTTACTACTTCTTGATCTTTTACACTCACAACATGACCGAAAATAGTATGCAGATTGTTTAACCAAGGAGTTTCAACGTGAGTAATAAAAAATTGGCTGCTGTTTGTTCCAGGACCATTGTTTGCCATTGCTAAAAGACCGGCTTTGTCAAATTTTAGATCTGAAAATTCATCTTTAAATTTATATCCAGTATCTCCAGAACCAGTTCCTAAAGGATCACCAGTTTGAATCATAAAGTTTTCGATAACTCTGTGGAATTTCAAACCATTAAAAAACGGTTTCTTTTTTAAATTTTCGTCTGTAACAAATTCGTTTTTTCCTTCGGCTAGAGTTATAAAATTGGCAACTGTAATTGGTGCTTTTTTATAATCTAATTCCACAATGATATGACCTTTGTTTGTTTCGATATCGGCATATAAACCATCTGGCAGAGCGCTGTGGTCGTCTTTACAAGAATAAAATGAGCTAACGGTTATTAGTAATAATAAAATAATCTTTTTCATTTAAGATATTGTTTTTTATTGAGTTAATGTATCTTTTTTAGCAGTTGCTGCGGGCTTTGGTGCAGCAGGTTTTGGTGTTACAGATTTTGGAGTTTGCCCGGCAGTTGTCTGCGAAGCAGGATCTGGAACAAAATTTCGAAGTGTAACGGTAACGATTAAAGATTCGTTTGGACCAATTTTTTTATTGTCTCCGTGATATCCATAAGCGCTGTGCGAGGGAAATAAGAAAGTTATCGTCTCATTTTTATGCATTCTTTTGATTCCGTCACGCAATCCCATCATGATGTCTTGTTTATCTACATAATACGTTTGTGGACCAAGATCTGAATCAGAATAAATAACAGTTCCTTTTATATCCTTTACTTCCATATTGAAATAAGCAATATCGCCTTTTCTTGGAGCTGCAGTTTCTGCATCGTTTTTTTCATCATAATAAAACCAATATCCTTTTGGAGTAGCATAATACTTTACCTTCGGATTACTTTTGATGATTTTTTTAATGACATCTTCTTCATTAGCCACTAATTTTTTATTACGGTCTGCAGATTTTTTCATGAATGTTCCCGATGTCCTAGAAATAGGTTTTCTGGCTTCCTCAGGATGCTTACAGCTAAGCAGCAAAACAGCAAATAATAAGCTGTAAATAGTAAGTTTTAGGTACTTCATGTTTGGGCTATAATGTTAGTTTTGTTACTAAATCTTCAAATTTCTTTACCGTTTCTTCCATCGAAACTTCAGATCTTCCGCCTGCAGCATTACTATGTCCTCCGCCATTAAAATGGTCTCTTGCAAACTGATTTACATCAAAACCTCCTTGAGAACGGAAAGAAATCTTAATAATACCCTCGTCTTTATTTTCGATAAAAATAGCTGTAAATACAATATCTTTTATACTTAAACCATAATTTACAATTCCTTCTGTATCACCTTTCACATAATTAAAAGAATCTAATTCTTCTTGTGTTAGTGTCATGTAAGAAGTTTTATGTTCTGCAAAAATTTTCATGTTTTGCAAAGCACGGCCTAACAACTGTAATCTGCTGAAAGAACTATTGTCAAATAATAAAACTGGAATCTGCGTGTTTTCTACTCCCAGATCAATTAATTCGGCTATAATTCGATGCGTATTTCCTGTAGTTCCAGGGAAACGAAACGAACCTGAGTCAGTTAAAATTCCCGTATAGATACATGTCGCAATGGTTTTATCGATATCTTCTCTTTTGTTTAAGAAATTGATAAAGTTGTAAACCATTTCGCAAGTCGAACCAAAAGAAGTGTCAGAATACTTGTAAGCTGCATAATCATCTGGTTTTTGATGAT
>NZ_CAMLIX010000088.1 GCF_946479975.1 uncultured Flavobacterium sp. | reverse complement strand
CCTTCCTTCGTCAGGATGACAAGATTGTGTTTATTATTTGTCGACAAAGATTTTCGCATTCTTTATAGAGTTTCTTGTGTGATCCTTCCTTCGTCAGGATGACAAGATTGTGTTTATTATTTGTCGACAAAGATTTTCTAATTCTTTATAGAGTTTCTTGTGTAATCCTTCCTTCGTCAGGATGACAAGATTGTGTCGATAAACCTTCCGTCTGCGTTAAAAAACTATCCAGCGCTACTTGCGACATCAGTATCACAAGATTGAGTTTAAAAACTTTAAATTTGCTAAAAAGCATTTCAACATGACTATCAGAAAAGCCGAAATATCAGACTCAAAATATATTGCTCCTATTTTATTATTAGCAATGGAGGAAATCATTTATAAATTTATTGCTAAGAAAGATTACGCTGTCGCGAAAGACTTCCTGCAACACTTTATAGAAAAAGAAAACAACCAATATTCGTATCAAAATTGTTTTGTGGCCGAAGAAAACAACGAAATCATCGGCGCAGTAAACGTTTACAATGGTGCCGATTTAATAGCTTTACGAAATCCGATTGTTGAATATGTGCGAAGCAATTACAATCCTGAATTTGATCCTGAACTTGAAACACGCGCTGGAGAATTTTACATCGATTCTTTGGGCATAAATCCAAATTATCAGGGAAAAGGAATTGGTTCTAAAATACTGCATTTTCTAATTGAAGAATACGTTCATCAAAACAACCATACTTTAGGATTATTAGTTGAAGAAGATAATCCGCTGGCAAAAAACCTTTATTTAAAGCTCGGATTTAAGATTGTTGGCACTAAAACTTTGGTTGGTAAAAACCTTGAACATCTTCAAATTTAATACTCCAAACATTCAAAAAATAATTCTCTGTTTCAATTTTAACGTATTTTGTCGATGATTTTAAACAATTTGGCGATCATTATGTCGTTATAATCAATAACCAGACGATTATTCTTCTTTCTCTAATTAGAAATCGTTTAATGAATATTGAAATAAAAATTTCCCATTAGAATGAAAAACATAACCATACTGGAAGCAGGTTTAATTTTAAGAATTATTTTAGCAATCACAATGCTTTCGGCAGTCGCCGATCGATTTGGAATCTGGGGTGCGCCTGGCTCTAACGCTGTCGCATGGGGAAATTGGGAAAACTTTATAATCTACACGCAAACTTTAAATCCGTATGCTAATAAAACTACTGCAGAAATTCTTGGAGCAATTGCAACGGTTTTGGAGGTTTTATTAAGTCTATTATTGCTTTTCGGTTTTAAAACCAGAATCGCAGCTTTAGGAACCGCCGTTTTACTTTTCTTTTTTGGTTTTGCAATGGCTGTTTCGGTTTCGGTAAAAGCTCCTTTCGATTATTCGGTTTGGACAAGTGCTGCTGCTGCTTTGCTTCTTGCTAATATTGGCAAATCATCTTTTGCTGTTGATAATAGAATATAGGGTTTTGGGTTTGTTGTTTGTTGTTTGTTGTTTGTTGTTTTGGGACCGTCAAAACTTTGACAAAGTTAACTGCATTGAAAAGCTAAAAACTAAAACCATTAACCATAAACAAAAACTAAAAAACATTTTTAAGGTATATTTAAGTTCTCGAACAAATTTGTATTCGTAAATTAGCAAATACAAAAACATATCTTAAATGACAATACTTACCTTTACACTGATAATGGTTCTGGGTGCCTTTCTAGCTGGCTTTATCGGTTCATTATCAGGCTTGGGCGGAGGAATTATCATCATTCCGCTTCTTACCATTCTACTTGGTGTCGATATTCATTATGCAATTGGAGCCGCTTTGGTTTCGGTAATTGCAACTTCTTCTGGTTCTGCCGCTGCCTATGTCAAAGAAGGAATAACCAATATGCGAATGGGAATTTTTCTAGAAATTGCTACCACAATTGGTGCCGTTTGCGGTGCGCTGCTTTCGACTATTGCGCCAACTTCTTTTATCGCCGTTTTATTCGGTTTAACTTTGATTTTCTCAGCAATTAATTCGCTTCGAAAGAAAGAAGAACACATTGTTTTAGAATCTAGTCCGCTGGCTAAAAAACTAAAATTAGAAGGAACTTATCCTGCTCATGACGGCGAAATCATTAAATATGGAACAAAAAATGTAATTGGCGGTTTCAGCATGATGGGAATTGCAGGAATGATGTCAGGACTTCTCGGAATTGGTTCTGGCGCTTTTAAAGTAATCGCAATGGACAATATTATGCGAGTTCCGTTTAAGGTTTCTACCACAACCAGTAACTTTATGATGGGCGTTACAGCAATGGCAAGTTCTGTAATTTATATTCAGAAAGGATATATTGAACCTGGAATTTGTATGCCGGTGGTTATTGGAGTTTTGTTTGGAGCGATGGCTGGAGCAAAAATATTAGTAAAAACAAATCCGAAGAAATTGAGAGTTTTCTTTGCCTGCTTGATTTTTGTTTTGGCAGTAAACATGATTTATAACGGACTAAATGGAAAAATCTAATATGGTACGAGAAGAAAAATTTGGAGAAAAAGATTTTCAAACCATCATAGGAAACTTACTTCGTTATGGTGTTTGGATTTCGTTATCGGTTGCTTTTATTGGCGGAATCGTTTATTTATTACACAACGGAAGCCAAATCGAAGATTATTCTGTTTTTAAAGAAAACGACCGAAATATATTTGAAGTAATCGCTGCAATCTATAAAGGTGCAATTCAGGGAGATGGTGCATCATTAATATTTACAGGGATTATTTTATTGTTTCTAACGCCTGTTTTACGTGTATTACTTTCATTATTTTCCTTTTTATTAGAGAAAGATTATTTATATGTCGGAATAACTTTAATAGTAATTACGATCATTATTATCAGTATATCATTCGGATTCTCACATTAAGCAATTTTAGATTTTAGATTTTAGATTTTAGATTTTAGATTTTAGATTTTAGATTTTAGATTTTAAAAATCGCTTCGCTCTTTTTGGAATTTGGGATTTAATATTTGGAATTTGAAATTGTCGCTCTTTTTGGGATTTGGATTAAAAAAATTGGAATTTTATTATAAAATTTATGGAAATAGGAATAGACAGTTTTGCTTCGGCAATGTACGGCGACAACAATACGTTGAGTAGTGTTGATGCGATGGAACAACTTTTGGAGCGAATTGAATTTGCAGATCAAGTTGGACTTGATGTTTTCGGAATTGGAGAACATCACAAAAAAGAATTTCTTGATTCTGCTACAGCCGTTATTTTAAGTGCGGCCGCTGCGAGAACAAAAAATATACGATTAGCAAGTGCTGTTTCGGTTTTAAGCGCTGCAGATCCTGTGCGAGTATATCAGAGTTTTGCAACTTTGGATTTAATATCAAAAGGAAGAGCAGAAATCGTGGTCGGACGTGGATCTTCTATTGAAGCTTATCCCCTTTTCGGACATGATTTAAATGATTATGATGCGCTTTTCAGCGAAAAACTCGATTTGCTATTACAGATTCGTGATAATGAATTTGTAACATGGCAGGGGAAATTTCGACCAGCTTTGAATAATCTTCCTGTTTATCCAAGAGCGATACAAGAAAAATTACCCGTTTGGCTTGGAGTTGGCGGCACACCAGAATCTTTTATAAGAGCGGGTTCGCTTGGTCTTCCATTAATGGTTGCCGTTATTGGCGGACAAACACATCGTTTTAATCCTTTGGTAGATTTATACCGTCAAGCGGGAAAAGCTGCGGGTTATAAACCCGAAGAACTTAAAGTCGGACTGCATTCTCCTGGGTATATTGGTACTACAACAGAAAATGCGATTGCCGATTATTATCCCGGTTACGCCGAATTATGGACAAAATTAGGCTACGAAAGAGGCTGGCCTCCTGTAACCAAAGGAAAATTTGACGGTCTGATCGACGATTTAGGTGTTTTAATTGTTGGAAGCCCAGAAAGAGCTGCAGAGAAAATTCTGCGTCACAGCGAGGCGCTTGGCGGCGTTGACCGTTTTACTTTTCAAATGGATAATGCTGGTTTGACACACAAACAATTAATGAATGCTATTGAATTAATCGGAACAAAATTAATTCCTTTAATTAGAAAAGGGTAGATTTTTTTTGCCACAGATTAAGAGGATTAGAAAGGATTTTTTTATTTGAAAAACTTCTATTTTTAGATGGATGAGAAATTAGAAAATAAGTCAAAAGGCTTTGGTTAAACTTTGTGAGTTTGGCTAAAGCATTTTCCTATTCTTAATATAAACCTCCAGTTAAAACTGGAGGCAATTCATAAAAGCTAGAATCTTTACAACATTGAAACTTTTAGTTCTTTATTTTCTGCACATTTAACTTTTAAAATTATGATCATTAATAATTTAATTGCGTCCAGCTTTAGCTGGATGAGAAAATAGAAAGAAAGTCAAAAGGCTTTGGTCAAACTTTGTGAGTTTGGCTAAAGCCTTTTTTTCTATTCTTAATATAAACCTCCAGTTAAAACTGGAGGCAATTCATAAAACTTTAAACTTTGTATCTACAGATCTTTGTAACTCTGAGCCTTTGTGCCTTTGCAACTAAAATTTATAAGTTACCCCAACTCTAAAGTTTCTTCCAGGTTCTGCCTGCCAATAGTAAGCTTCCAACCATTCGTAGTAAGAACCGCTGTATAGATATTTATCCAAAATATTAAATACGTTTGCCGTAACTTTTACTTTTCCTATTTCATAAGACAAACCTCCATCTAACTTAAAGTAAGTCGGCAGTTTTTCAAGACCGTCTCCCCAGGTATCCGTTTGACGTCCGTCAAGGATAGTTCCTCCTATAGAAGAACCAAATCCTTTTAATTTCCCATTTTGAATAGTATAATTTAACCAAGCATTTGCTGTATGTTTTGCATACCCGGGAACAATATCTCCTACTTTTATACTTGTTACATTAGATTCGGTTACAATAGATTCTGTAAAGGCATAATTTGCTATAAGATTAAGTCCATCAAATATTTTACCTCTTAAGTCAAATTCAACACCTTGAGCTCTTTTTTCTCCCAAAATCATAGAGGAAGGATTTTGAGGAGTACTATTTGGATCTGCTGTTAATTCGTTCTTTTTTATAATTCTATAAGCTGATAAACTCGTGTTCCATGAACCGTCAAACCAATCTTTTTTGACACCAAATTCTAAATTATTACCAGTTAGTGGTCTCAACTTACCATTTGTAACAACTCCAGATTGAGGTATAAAAGCTTGATCATATAGTCCGTAAACTGCGAAGTCTTTAGTAATAGAATAACTGACACCAGCACGAGGCGTGATATGGCTATCTTCTTGAGGATCTTGATAACTGCTCGTCATTTTTATCCATGTGTATCTTGCAGCAAGAGTTACTCTTAGTCTATTTTCAAAGAATCCAAGTTCATCCTGAATATAACCTGCTGCATATTTTGAACCATAAAGTCCGCCTGCTCTTTGACTTAAAGGCGTATCGCGATCAAATTGAGGGAAACCATTTGAGGGCGTTCCATAATTTGGGTTAAAAATATTAAATGGATTTGCAGCGGTATCAAGGTTATGACTTTGTCCCCAATCTGCCATATAATCTTTGTCTCCTAAATCTACTCCTCCTAAAACTTTATGAGAAACAGCCCCTGTATTGAATTTTCCATTGACAAAAATCTGTCCTAAAAACATATTACTATCTGCATCCCAAATACTAGAGTTTCTAATAATATCTCCGTTACCAATAGCTCCATTTGGAGTTGTTGATGGTCCTACAGCAGACGGCCAAGAACTGTATCCTTGCTGAATATATTTGAAATAGGAAGTCTGAGCTGTCAACTTCCAGTTATCATCAAACTTATGTTCGAATTGTAAATAACCACTGTGATCTTGAATATTGGTATCTGGCAAACCTGGAGCCGTCATGGTAAAATCACGTGGCATAGTTGCGTAACCACCAGCCTTTGGTCCAAAAATATAATAGGAACCAACTTCTGTCATATTTGCATATTGAAAATTATATTCAAATGTCAATTTGGTTTTATCATCAAATTGATATGAAATCACTGGAGCAATTACGTAACGGTCGTTGTGCTCAAAGGGACGATGTGATGCTTTTTTTTGCGCCGCTCCATTAAATCTATACAGTAATTTTCCTTTTTTATCTAATTTTCCGTCAAGGTCTATACTCACTCTGTAGAAATCATAACTTCCGACCAAAGCACTCACCTCGCCCTTTGTAATTCCGGTTGGTTTTTTAGTAACAACATTATAAAGTCCGCTTGGATCACCGCTTGAAAGCATAAATCCTGCAGGTCCTTTTACAAATTCGATATGATCTACAAAACTCATATCTTCTGTTAATGGTCCCCAAAATGAAGAAACAACGTTGAAACCATTTCTAAAAGCTTGAATTTGCGAACCTCTCATTGTGATATTCGTGTATAAATCTCCCCAGTGCTCCAAACGAACAGCCCCGCTCACATTACGAATTACTCCATCACTCATGCTCGTAATCTGCTGGTCTTTTAATGTCTGACTGCTTACGATTTGCACGTTTTGAGGAATTTCTAAAACGGGAGTCTGCAAACGCAGTGACATCGAAGGTTTATCTTGTTTGTATTTATTTTTTGTAATAACAACTTCTTGAAGATCTTCCTGACTTTCATTAAGTGAGAAATTTTTTGTTGCAGTCTGTTTTGCCGTGACAACAATATTTGCTTCAACTGGAGCAATACCTACGGCACGAACTACAATTGTATAGTTACCTGGTTTTACTCTTGTAATTTCATATTGTCCTGAAACAGTGGTAACATCAGAATATTTTGTTCCTTTTAGTGAAACAGAAATATTTTCGGCTGCAGTATTACCGCTCAAAGAAATTTTTCCTGCTACTTTTCCAAATTCCTGTCCCATCATGGTTATAGAACATAAAAGGAAGGCGAAAAAATAGATTCCTTTATTAAAAATTATTTTCATTTTGGTTTGATTTAAATTGCGGGGCAAAAGTAAATTCAAATATTGGGTTTTCCAAATTATTTTTATTCATTCTAAATAAATATCACAATTTGTACTATTTTAGCAAGAAATAAAATCTTGAAATGTATTTTTAAGTTATTCCTTATAATATTAATGTACATTAAGTTCTTTTACAGATTCTATTTTTATCTTTATATTACGAAATCCAAAAATAAATTCACCTAATAAATTACTGATATGAAATCTGATACCATAAGAAAAGTAGCCATTGTTGGTTATAACAGAATTCCTTTTGCGAGAGCAAATACCGCTTATTCCTCAGTTGGAAATAAAGATATGATGACAGCTGCTCTAAATGGTCTTATTGATAAATACAATTTAAAAGGAGAATTATTAGGTGAAGTTGCGGGCGGTGCCGTTATAAAACATACTTATGACAATAACTTAATCCGCGAATGCGTAATGCAGACAAGTTTAGATCCTGCAACTCCTGCCTGCGATTTACAACAAGCTTGCGATACCGGAATTGAAAGTGCAATCTACATCGCTAATAAAATTGCTCTCGGTCAAATTGATTCTGGAATTGCCGGCGGCGTAGATTCTATAAGCGATATGCCGATTGCGGTGAGTGAAAATCTTAGGGAAATTTTACTTGAGGCTAGAAATGCAAAATCATTAGGTGAAAAAATTAAAACATTTCTTAAACTGCGTCCGAAAGATTTGAATCCGCTTGTTCCTAAAAATGAAGAATCTAAAACGGGACTTTCAATGGGCGGACATACCGAAATCACGGCAAAATATTATAAAATTTCAAGAGAAGAACAAGATCAATTTGCTCTAAAAAGTCATTTGAATATGGCAAAAGCCTATGATGAAGGATTCTTTGATGATATGATAACTCCGTTTAACGGATTAGAAAGAGATAATAATCTTAGAAAAGACAGCACAATTGAAAAATTAGCATCGTTAAAACCGGCTTTTGATAAAGTCTACGGAACTTTAACTGCTGGAAATTCTACACCTCTTACAGATGGCGCTTCGTGTGTTCTTTTAGCTAGTGAAGAATGGGCAAATGAACGTGGACTTCCTATTTTGGCTTATATTACGTTTGCCGAAATTGCAGCAATTGAATACGTCAAAAACCAGCAGAATCTTTTATTGGCTCCTGTATTTGCCGCTTCCAGAATGTTGGAAAAAGCAGATTTAAATCTTCAGGATTTTGATTATTATGAAATTCACGAAGCTTTTGCCGCACAGACTTTGGCAACTCTAAAAATATGGGAAAGCCCAGAATTAAGTGCCGAAATAGGTTTAAAGAAAACACTTGGAGCAATAGATCGAAATAAACTAAATGTAAAAGGAAGCAGTTTAGCAGCCGCACATCCATTTGCAGCAACTGGTGGAAGAATTATTGGTGTAATGGCAAAATTACTAAACGAAAAAGGTTCAGGCAGAGGATTAATTTCTATTTGTGCTGCAGGCGGACAAGGTGTAACTATGATCATCGAAAAATAATATTTTAAATCTGCTAAATCTGCGATAAAAAATTACTCTCGCAGATTTAGCAGATTTGGGAGATTTTTATTTATTTTTTTAACCAAATCTGAAAGTCGCTAAGAGTTGTTTGGAAAATCTGTCGGATTTACTTATAATTTCAAAACACTACAAAAACTTTACAGCAAACTTGTCAACGTATTGCTTTACTCGGCTTTTACAACTTTATTCTTTGATTTTTAAAAGTTAAGGATTTCTACATTCGTAAATTATGCAGAAAAGGATTATTTTTGAGTATCCAAATCATTTTAAAACTCAGAATAATTATGAAAAGACAATTACATTATTATGTCAGGAAACCGCGATTTTTATCCCTATTAGTACTTCTCGGTTTATTCATTTCTACAAAAACGTACAGCCAATACATTACTCAAAATTTGACTCCTACTTCTGTCATTAAAGAGGGTTTGGCTTTAGAACAATCTTCCGATGGAAGAATTTTCATCGCCGAAAGAGGCGGCATTATAAAAGTTTTTCAAAACAATGTTGTTTCAACTGTTTTCACTGTGACAACTGTTACAGACAACGAACAAGGTTTATTGGGAATAACACTTCATCCTGATTTTGCAACCAACGGATACATTTATGTTTTTTATTCGATTAATGATGGAACCGTAATTCGACACCGAATTGAGCGAGTAAAAATCAACAGCGCCAATCAAGTTGTAAGCAGGCAGGAAATTTTACTTTTAGAACCTATTGGTGGCGGATTTCATAATGGAGGTGATTTAAAATTCTTTAACGGTTTTTTATACGTCACTGTTGGAGACAGCCAGTTGAACACCAATTCACAAGATTTAGACACCTACAAAGGAAAAATTCTTCGTCTTACAGAAGATGGACAGCCAGCACCTGGAAATCCATTTTATGGAAGCGGTTCAGTGCAAAGGCAAAGCATCTGGGTTTACGGATTTAGAAATCCGTGGAGACTTGTACCTAATCCTGTTGCCAATAAATTGTTTGTTCTGGATGTTGGAACTTCATGGGAAGAAATAAACGAAATCAGTAATCCGACAATTCGCAATTATGCTTGGGGACATCCGCAGGGAGGCGATGGAAAACAAACGGAAACTAATTTGTTCACCAATCCGATTTTTACCTATGCGACTGGAAGTATTGGAAATGCGCTGACAAATGGGGTTTTATACAATCCGACGGTTTCCAGATATCCAAATCTTCAGGGAAAATTTATCATTAAAGATTATGTTAGAACCGAAATAAGATCTTTTGACCCAAATGTTGCAGATCCTGTTTCAACGACTTTTTTTACTGCTCCGCAACAATATGCGTTAGGAATGATGCTGGGAAATGATGGTTACATTTATTACTGCGCTTACGGAAACAATGGCGCATTGATCAAATTAGATTATATCGAAACTGCTGCACCAACGATTGTAAATCATCCTGTTTCTCAAAGTATTATGGAAACTAATCCAGTAACTTTTACTGTTTCTGCAAGCGGAACTGGGTTAACGTATCAATGGCAATTCAATAATCAAAATATAAACGGTGCAACTAATGCCAGTTATACGATTCCAAATGTAACCAATGCAAATGCAGGCGCTTACAAAGTAATTGTGAGCAATACAGCGGGAAATACTACCAGTAATTCCGCCACTTTAACGGTGACGCCATTTAGTAATGCGCCAACGGTTTCGATTGTTTCGCCACTGCCAACTTTAAAATGGAACGCTGATGATGTGGTACATTTTGAAGCCAACGCAACAGATGTTGAAGATGGCGCACTTCCTGCAAGTGCTTATTCATGGAGTATGGATCTTTTTCACGAAGATGTTCCGGGAGCTGGACATTCGCATCCTGGCGCAAGTCCGCAGGGCGTGAAGTCTGGTGATTTTACGGCATCAAATCAAGGCGAAAAAACGCCAAATGTTTGGTACCGTTTTACCGTAAAAGTAACGGACAGCAATGGTTTAACGGGAACTGCTTTTGTAGATATCAAACCGAATTTGGTAGATGTTACAGCAGCGAGTTCGCCAGTTCCATTAAATTTAGAATTCAATCAAAAACCAGTTACAGCGCCATCAACAAAACAAGTAGTGGCAAATGCTGCGCTGCAGACTTTAAATGCGCCTACTCCGCAATATGTGGGTAATATTCGTTATGATTTCGATCACTGGAGTCAGGGCGGAACTGCAAACCAAACCTTTAAAGCTCCTGCAAACGGTACGATAACTTACACAGCATTTTATAACGCCACAACATTGCAAAATGCTCCTTATCAAGGAATTGTTGCTCAGATTCCAGGAACTATTGAAGCCGAAAATTATGATATTGGTCCAGGCGCTTTTCTCGATAAAAATGGTGGCGGAGATACCGCTTACAGAGCTGGCGACGGCGTAGGAACAGAAGCTTGCAGTGAAGGCGGATTTAATTTGGCATATGTTGCTAAAGATGAATGGTTAAAATACACAGCAAAAGTAAACACAACAGGAAATTACACCATTAATTTAAGAATTTCGACACCTTATGCTACTAGAAAATTACATTTAGAAGTTGACGGTGTAAATGTAACCGGCGTTGTTAATATTCCGAACACGGGCGGTTTTCAAGCTTGGCAAACTGTCGCAATTCCGAATATTCCTTTAACGCAGGGAAATCACGTTATTACTTTATATTTTGATGAAAACGACATCAACGTTAATAAAATGGAATTTGTATTAGCTGCAAACAATACCACTCCTATTGCCGATTTCGAATTTAGTCCGCAGACTGGCTGTTTAAATACCGCTGTGAATTTTACTTCGGTTTCTGTTGGAACAATTGACACCTATGCTTGGGATTTTGGAACCGGCGCACAGCCTGCAACGGCAACTGGAATTGGACCACATTCTGTTATTTTTTCTACCGAAGGAATGAGAGAAGTTTCTTTGACAGTTACCAATACAAATGGAAATAATACCAAGAAAGTTTCGTACATGGTACACAATTGCAATCTTGGAGTTGAAAATCCGAATGGAGAATCTAATAAATTTATCGTTTATCCAAATCCTTCAAAAGGAATTTTTAATCTGTCAAAAGATTTAGAATGGACTGTTTATTCTGTTTTAGGTTCTAAATTGAAGGAAGGTTCTGGAAGTATTATTTCAATTTCAGAATTTGCAAGCGGCATTTATTTCGTAAAAACAAAAGAAAGCACGAAAGCAATTCGAATTAGTAAACAATAAATTGCTGATTCTGATTTATAAAAAAACTCGCTGATTAGCGAGTTTTTTTATTTTTATTTAAACCGTAAAATACGGCGATAAAATATCTTCAAAATTGTATAAACCTTCTTCTTTGTCCTTTAGATTTTCGGCAACAAAAATTACTCCGTTTCCAAAAGCTTCTCTCGAAATCGATTCGTGAATCAAACGGACCGTTTGAAATGGAAAACCAAAGATTACTTCATGTTTCCCCACAATTCCTCCTGCTCTTACCACATTAATATCATCACTATCGACATCAAGCGCTTCTGCGATTTTTAAAGCTGTACCAGAAGTTCCTTGTTTGGCTTTAAAATGCTCTTCGTTTACTTCAATATCAACCCCAGGAGCAATTTTCTTTAAAAATTTAGCGGCAAACAATAAATAATTAACTCCCAAAGTAATATTTGGCGACCAAAAAACGGTGGTTTTGTCTGATAGTTTCTTCAGAAATTTCAATTCTTTTTCCTTGTAATGCGAGATGGCCGAAATAATTTTTACTTTATTCTTTGCAGCCATTTCTCCGTAAGTGTAAATTCCTTCACTTGACGAAAAATCGATAATAACATCTACAGGATGTTTTTCTAATAATTCTTCTACAGAAGTATGCGAACTTGAATAGATTAAGCCGGGTTCGTCTGACTGCACTCCAAAAAATTCAGGAACCGATCTGTGTTCTAAAACCGTACTTTGTCTTAAAACCCATTCTAAACAGAATTTTTTATTTTCTAATAATATTGAAGCGACTGATTTTCCAGTTTTTCCGAATCCGATTAATCCTATTTTCATAAGCATTTGTTTTTAATGAGCGAAATGGCTCGTTTGAAATTGATATTTAAGTGGCTAATATCAATTGAAATTTTAAGTGATTGCAACAGTTTTAAAACTGGCTGTTTCGTAAAAATAGGAAAATCATCACAGAGTGACCAATAAAAACTGACATTTATAACAATTGAAAACATCCTTAATACGATTTTTTGTATTAAATAATATTTTAGATGCTAAATAATCTGTAAATCGTTTGATGATTAAATTTGCTATTTTTCTACTTTTCTTTTTTAACTTATTTCATTACAAATAGCATTAAAAAAAGAATTTGATAATATACAAGTAATTGTTTTTTTAGTAGATTTATCGCCTGATAGCCCCAATAAATATCAGTAAGTTATGACCTACAACAACAATGAACTGCTTCGTTTTTTAGATGCTCAGAACAAATTATATTTGACAGCATTGGACGAAATTAAAAATGGTAAAAAAGAATCTCCTTGGATGTGGTTTATTTTTCCACAAATCAAGGGAATGGGTTCGAGTGATACTTCTAAATTCTACGAAATCAAAAATGCTGATGAAGCCATTGCGTTTCTAGAACATCCAATTTTAGGAAAACATCTTGTCGAAATCACTTCTGAATTAATTAAAAAAGACGAAGAACTTGTTGGCAACATTTTCGGCATAAACGATGTTGCAAAACTGCAATCGTGCATGACGCTATTTGCGAGTGTTCAAAATTCTGAGCCTATTTTTCAAGAAGTTTTACATAAATATTTTGAAGGATCGTCAGATTTTTATACCCTTCAATTGTTATACAGTAACTTGTGAATTGGTTATAAATAGAGAGATTTATATTCAAATTACAGATAAAAAATATTGTTAGTATAGCATTTCTAAATAAGATTTCTATATTTGCAACATTGTTGCGATTATGAAATTCAATATTAGATTCATAATTTCGCACACTAATACCAAGGAATGAAAAATAGAATCGTAATTGTAAACTTCATAGCTTCTTTTGCAGTATTGTGCGCCATGCTGTTTCAGACAGTCCATTCTTACGAGCACCTTTTCAAACAGCTTTCAGAAAAACCTTGTAAACATCACACAAGCGCCAATCACAAAGAAATAACGCATAGTCATGATGTGGACACAAAATGTCATGTTTGCCATTTTGCTTTCAGCACTTTTATTCCGAATTCGCTTCAAGCTATACTTTTTCAAAAAACACAAATTGAAATTAAGCCGATTTATATTTACACTCAATCGGTTTCAACCTTCTTTAAGGGCAGTTTATTTGCTTTAAGAGCACCTCCTGCTCTATTTTAAGCTTTACAAACATTTATATTTTTTCAAGTAAGAAATTCTTTTTGCAAATAAAGTAAAAGGCTTTTTTTCTATTGAACTTCTTTTAGCTTTTAAATGCTTGTACTTTCAATTCATTAAATTAAAGAATTTCAGCTTTCACAAATAGAGGTTGAAATCTATTATCATTCAATATTCAAATCCAAAAAATAATTATGCTTACAGCTAAAAATCTCACCAAAAAATATGGTGATTATACTGCTTTAAACGCTTTAAATTTAACTATCAACGAAGGTGAAATATTTGCTCTTTTAGGTCAAAACGGAGCTGGAAAAACTACCACAATTAATTTATTTTTAGGTTTTATAGAACCTTCTGAAGGGACTTTAACCATTAACAATATTCCTGTTACTTTAAACGCAAAAACGACCAAAGAATTTGTGGCGTACATTCCAGAAACTGTAATGCTGTACCCAAATCTTACAGGTCTTGAAAATCTTAAATTTTTCTCTTCGCTGGCGGGTTTTAAATATTCAAAAGGCGAATTAGAATATTTTTTAAATAAAGCTGGTTTGCAGACCAAAGCTCACGATCAAAATCTCGGTGGTTATTCTAAAGGAATGCGCCAGAAAGTGGGAATTGCGATTGCTATTGCGAAAAGAGCCAAAGTACTTTTATTGGATGAACCTACGAGCGGTTTAGACCCGAAAGCTTCTAATGAGTTTTCTCAAATTCTAAAAGAACTTTCTGCAGACGGAACGGCGATTTTAATGGCGACTCACGATATTTTCAGAGCGCGAGAAGTGGCTTCGCATATCGGGATTATGAAACAGGGAAACTTAGTTACTGTTATCGAAGCGTCTAAAATTTCGGCCAATGAATTGGAGGATTTGTACTTACAAACGGTTTAAAATGAAAAATATATTTTCTTTATTACTCGTAATAAGTACTTACTCTATTGTAAATGCCCAGCAAAATACAAAAGTAAAAGACAGCATCAGAAAAGATTCTGTAAATTCTAAACTAAATGAATTACAGACGGTTGAAATTATTGGCCGCTCAACGCGAAAATACAACAGCGACTATTCTTTTTCTGCAACAAAAACGGCGACTTTAAACAAGGATATTCCGCAGTCCATTTCGTCGATAACGAAAGAATTAATTGCAGATAAAGGCGCGATTTATTTAGCCGATGTTGTAAAAATGGCAAGCGGTGTGATTCCAGCGAGTTATTACAATCAATATACAATTCGTGGTATCAGCCAAAATGAAGAAGGTCAGATTATTAACGGAATGCGAACGAGACAATATTACTTTTTACAACCTTTAACGAGTAATATTGAGCGAGTTGAAGTTATAAAAGGACCGTCGAGTGCCACATTCTCTTCTGTCGATCCAGGTGGAAGTATTAATATGGTCACCAAAAAACCTTTGGCGACAGACCGAAAAGAAGTCAGTTTTACGGCTGGAAGTTTCAGCACTTTGCGCGGAACTTTAGATTTTACAGGACCTTTAAACAAATCGAAAACACTTTTATATCGTGTAAACGGAGCGTATCAGGAAGCGAAATCTTTTCGAGATTTGGTAAACAATAAGTCATTTCTAATTTCTCCTTCTTTCAGTTATGTTCCGAATGAAAAAACGGCTATTAATACCGAATTGATTTTAACCGACATGAAAGGAGTTTTAGACCGTGGACAGCCTATTTTTGGTGCTACGGCGGGCAAAACCGATTTAAATAAAACGCCGATTAGTTTAAATTTAGGCGCGTCTGGCGATTATTTTAAGTCTAAAGAAATGATTTTTATGACCAATTTGGCGCATAAATTTTCATCTAAAATTGGTTTCAACGCTTCTTACATGAAGCAGACTTGGACAGAAAATCTGCAGGAACATCGTACAACAAACGGTTTTGCGGTGGATATGAACAATCAGCCTGTTGTAAGTCTTGCTATGATGCAGTTTGTACAGCGCCAGCAGTATTGGGATATTGATAATTTGAGCGCTTATTTTAATTTTGATTTTAAAACCGGTCCGCTTAATCATAAACTTTTAACAGGTTACGATTTAAGCAGCTGGAATAAAAATATTGGCGGCGGACAAAATGCAGCTAGAGGTTATCTATTGAAAGATGGAACTGTAGCCAATTCTTTTGTTCCTGCAAATGCTTCCAATTATCAAACGGTAACTGTAAATGGCGTTGTTTTACCCAAACCTAATGTCAATTTCTTCGACTTAAACAATCCTTCTTATGCTTTAAGAAACCCACAAGATTATGTGATGAATGTTCGTACGGCACTTCCATCTGCGCTTACAACTACAAATGCTGTGTATGTTCAGGATCAAATTCAGTGGGAAAAATTCACTTTTTTATTGGGATTGCGCCACGAATGGTTTGAAGATATTACGAATTATGAAACCAACAACGAGTTAACCGTTAAAAAAACTGCATTGCTGCCAAGAGTTGGTATTACGTATGCCGTAAATAATGCCATTAATGTTTACACTACGTATCTTGAAGGTTATCAGCCACAATCTAACACGACTACTTTGATGCCGCAAACAGGAAGTTTACCTGGCGGAAGTCTTTTTAAACCTCTTGAAAGTGATTTAAAAGAGGTGGGGATGAAAGCGGTTTTCTTTAATAACACCGTAAGTTTTAATGCAGCAGTTTATGAAATCAAGCAGCGTAATATTTTAATGAATGCTAATGATCCTGCAAACCCAGATTTGTTAGTAACAAGAGGTTCTGAAAGAAGCCGTGGTTTTGAATGTGATCTGGCTGGCTACATTACTCCAGACTGGCAGATTAATGCTTCTTACAGTTATATTGATGCAGAAATTACGAATGATGCCAACGCTTCATTAATTGGTCAGAGAAAACAAAATACTCCGAAAAACAGCGCCAATCTCTGGACACGCTATAATTTTGCTTCGGATTCTGCCTTGGATAATTTCGGAATTGGATTAGGAATGCAGTACCAAAGCAGCAAAGTGCCGTGGTTTACCAGAGATTTTACTCTTCCAGATTTTACCATTTTTGATGCCGCTCTTTATTACAAACCTAATGGAAGTAATATTCAGATAGCTGCAAATGCGGGTAATCTTCTCAATAAAACGTATTGGTTAGGCGCGCAGAATTACCTGCGTTTATTTCCTGGAAGTCCAAGAAATGTGAGCCTTACCGTAACTTATAGATTTTAATTTTCATGAAATTATTTCAAACAGAACTTCTGATAGCCAGACATTTTAAACAGTCTGTTTTTAAGAATCCGGCAGTTTACATTATTACCGTTTTTATTGGTCTTTTACTTTTGTACGCTGCCTTTACAGGCTGGGACAATTATAAAAGCCAGAATGAAACCAGCGAAAAATACCAGCACGAATCGAGAGAAGACTGGTTGAAAAATCCAGATAAGAATCCGCATAGAATGGCGCATTACGGCAATTTTGCTTTTAGAAAAAGTACACCATTAAGTGTTTTTGAATTCGGAATGGAACCGTTTTTTGGAAATACCATTTTTCTTGAAGCGCACAAACAAAATACAGCCAACTTTTCTGAAGCTGGTTTTTCTAACAGTATGCTTCGTTTTGGAGAAATTAGTATTGCCCTGGTTTTTCAGGTTTTATTGCCGCTTCTTATTTTTTTCTTAGGTTTTAATGCCGTTGCGTACGAGCGTGAAAACGGAACTTTGAAGATTCTCTTAACGCAGGGAATCAATTGGAAACAGCTTTTAATGGGAAAAACGTTAGGAATTGCAAGCGTAATTATGCTGCTTTTTGTTCCAACCATTATCGTGTTGGTTTTGGTATGGCTTTTTCTGCAAGATTTTAGTATTACAGCTGATGAAACCGTAAAAATGATTTTGTTCATTCTTTTTCATTTGGTTTATCTCCTATTCTTTTGTGTTATTGCTGTTTTGGTTTCTGCGGTAAGCAAAACTTCTAAAAAAGCTTTGGTAACCCTTATTGGAATCTGGCTGCTGTTTACGATTATTCTACCTAGAACTACACAGGCAATTGGTGCTTATATTTTTGAAGCACCATCAAAAATTCAATTTAACAGTAATATCGAACAGGACATTCTAAAACAAGGTGACAGTCATAATCCTAATGATCTGCATTATAAAGCGATAAAAGATTCTTTGCTTCGCGTTTACAAAGTCGATTCGGTGCAGCAACTACCTTTTAATTATTCGGGTTACATCATGACGGAAGGCGAAAAAATAAGTTCGAAAATTTACAACCAGCATTTGGCTTCGCTTTTGAAAATTTATAAAAAACAAAATAGCTTTTCTAAAACAGTTTCCTTTCTAAATCCGTACATCGCGATCAAGAATTTGTCTATGGGATTATCAAATACCGATTATGAATCGTACATCGATTTCCAGAAACAAGCCGAAGAGTATCGTTATAAAATGGCGCAGAAAATGAACGGTTTGCAGATTAAATACATTAGCAATAAAAAACCTGGTCCAAAGGATAAACCGCTGATAATTGGGAAAGAACATTGGACAGATTTAGAAGAATTTCATTATGAACCAAAGAAAATTGGAACGGTTCTTAAAAACGAAATTATTTCTATTGTTTCGATTTTACTCTGGATTCTTGCGCTTTTGATTTTGATTAGAATCGCATCTCAAAAACTTAAAGCTATTTTATTATGTT
>NZ_CAMLIX010000087.1 GCF_946479975.1 uncultured Flavobacterium sp. | reverse complement strand
TTATTAAAATCACGAATATGACGAACGTTTCTAGTTAAACTGCTCAATAAATTATAATTGTACATTCCTTTTGAAAGTGCCTCAGGAATACCAACTCTAAAATTGCTGAAAGGCAAAACAATTGCATACAACTCGTCATTTTTCTTTCCGTAGAAATTCTTGGAGGAACGCGGAATATAATCGTTTATTAATTCATCAAAATTGGTTTTTTTGAAAATAGAATCGATTTGAGAAGCATTGTAACCAGAAGCATAAAGTCCGCCAATTACAGATCCCATACTCGTTCCGCCGATATAATCGATTTTGATTCCAGCTTCTTCCAAAACTTTCAAAACTCCAATATGTGCAAAACCTTTTGCGCCGCCGCCACTCAAAACCAAACCAATTTTTGGTCTTTTGACACTGTCTTTTTTAACTTCTTGTGAATGAGATTTTTGCGAAAACAAAAATACAATTAGAAAAATAACTGATAATACGCCCCACGAAATTCCTTTCGACCGAGTATTTGAAATGTACAGCTGGAATGGACGCATAAATTCTTTAATTGGTTTTGTAAAAGTCGACAATTTTTTTTGCTTTGGAAACACCTACAACGTCTGAAATTTCTTTTTCTGAAGCCAATTTCAATCTTTTAACACTTTTAAAATGTTGTATTAACGTAAGCATGGTTTTTTCTCCAATTCCAGGAATACTTTCGACCGAAGAATTAAGAGCAGCTTTACTTCTTTTATCTCTATGAAAAGTGATTCCGAATCGATGCGCCTCATTTCGTAATTGCTGAATCACCTTCAAAGTTTCTGATTTTTTGTCTAAATATAACGGAATCGAATCGCCGGGATAAAAAAGTTCTTCTAAACGTTTGGCGATACCGATAATGGCAATTTTTCCGCGTAAGCCTAATTCGTCAATACTTTTTAAAGCTGCCGAAAGTTGTCCTTTTCCACCGTCAATAATTATTAACTGTGGCAACGGCTGGTTTTCTTCTAATAATCTCTTATAACGGCGACCTACAATTTCGGTCATCGAAGCAAAATCATCTGGACCTTCAACGGTTTTTACGTTAAAATGGCGATAATCTTTTTTGCTTGGTTTTCCATCTTTAAAAACCACACAAGCCGCAACAGGATTTGTTCCCTGAATGTTCGAGTTATCAAAACATTCAATATGTCGAGGCTCAACAGGAAGACGTAAATCTTTCTGCATCTGCGCCATAATTCGGTTTACGTGACGATCTGGATCTACAATCTGCAATTGTTTCAATTGTTCGATTCGGTAAAACTTAGCATTTCGAATTGATAAATCTAAAATCTGTTTTTTGTCGCCCAGCTGCGGAACGGTAACTTTCAAGTTTTCGCCCAAATTCAATTCAAACGGAACAATAATTTCTTTTGATAATAAGTTAAAACGTTCCCGCAATTCTACAATCGCCAATTCTAGTAATTCTTCGTCGCTTTCATCCAGTTTTTTCTTTATTTCTAAAGTATGCGAACGAATAATCGAACCGTGAGAAATCTGCAGGAAATTGACATAAGCAGCACTTTCATCAGAAACAATCGAGAAAACGTCAATATTGGTAATCTTCGGATTAATGATCGTTGACCTTGATTGATAATTTTCTAAAATATCAATTTTTTCTTTGATTTTCTGTGCTTCTTCAAATTGTAAATTCTGCGCATAAGTAGTCATCAATTTCTTGAAATCTTTTAAACTTTCTTTAAAATTTCCTTTCAAGATTTCGCGAATGGCGTTGACTTGTCTTTGGTATTCTTCCAGAGGTTCCAAACCTTCGCACGGACCTTTGCAATTGCCAATATGATACTCTAGACAAACTTTAAATTTTCCAGATCGAATGTTGGATTCGCTCAAATCATAATTGCAAGTTCGAAGCGGATACAATTCTTTAATCAAATCCAAAATTGTATATACCATTTTGAAATTGGTATACGGACCAAAATATTCAGAACCGTCTTTGATCATTCTTCTAGTTAAGAATATTCTAGAAAAAGGTTCTTTTTTAATGCAGATCCAAGGATAGGTTTTATCATCGCGCAGCAATACATTGTAGCGCGGCTGAAGTGTTTTAATTAAATTATTTTCTAATAAAAGAGCATCGGTTTCGGTAGGAACTACGATGTGTTTTATGGTCACGATTTTTTTTACCAAAACATTGGTTCTTCTCGTTTCGTGAACTTTATTGAAATAGGAAGAAACCCTTTTTTTTAGGTTTTTAGCTTTTCCGACGTACAAGATTTTCCCATCTTTATCATAATATTGATAAACACCTGGATTGTCTGGTAAAGTTAAAATTTGAAGATCTAAGGCCGGTTTTTGCATTCTTTTTTGTTTCTGAAGGTACTCGAAAAACTTTTTTTCAAAAACCATTCCGATTTCTAAATGAAGCTTAACATTGAATTAGTTTCAAATTTACGAAATCAAAAGAATAATTTCTATATTTAGATTTTATAATTCTACATGAAAAATAGTACTCCATTGGTTATTTTTGGCGAATCGATTTTGCCGGGAGAACACAGAACCATAAACGTCGAAATTGCCCGATTGCATACTACAACAAAGTTGAATATTCCAGTTATAGTGCGCCGTTCCAAGTATGAAGGACCAACTGTTTTATTTTCTGCAGGAATTCACGGTGACGAAATAAACGGAGTTGAAGTCGTTCGTCAGATCATCAGTAAGAAAATAAATCGCCCTACACGAGGCACAATAATTTGCATTCCGGTCATCAATATGTACGGTTTTGTAAACAAATCGCGCGAGTTTCCAGATGGTCGTGACTTAAATCGCGTTTTTCCAGGAAGTAAAAAAGGGTCACTTGCCAGCAGATTTGCCTATCATATTGTCGAAGAAATTCTGCCAATTTTAGATTACGCAGTCGATTTTCATGCAGGCGGAGCAAGTCGTTTCAACGCACCGCAAATTAGAATTACCGAGAATAATCCCGAATTGAAAGTTCTGGCAGATATTTTTAATGCGCCTTTTACGCTTTATTCAAAAAATATAAATGGCTCTTTCAGAAAAACTTCGGAAACTGCAAATGTAAAAATGCTGCTTTTTGAAGGCGGAAAATCATTAGATATTAATAATGAAATTGCCAATCAAGGAGTTTTAGGAACAAAACGATTGCTTCATTATTTAGGAATGCTTGATCCTAAACAAATTGTGGAACCAGCACTGACGCCTTCAATTTACATTAAACATTCGGTTTGGCTTCGTGCAAAATGTTCGGGGCTTTTGCATGATTTTAATTTGATTGGAAAATTTGTAACCAAAGGCACTATCTTAGCGATTATTACAGATCCGTTTGGAAAATTTGAACAAAAAGTCAAAGCACCTCATGATGGTTATGTGATTAATGCTAACCATTCGCCAATTGTTTACGAAGGCGATGCTATTTATCATTTATCTAAAATTAATCCCGACAATGCCGACGAGTAAAAAAGAACTTCGAATCGAATATAAAAATTTCCGTAAAGCACTTTCTTTTGATGAAATAGAAGAAAAAAGTCTGGCGATTGCAAATCAGTTGATTCAAATGTCCATTTGGGATAAAATTTATTACCACGTTTTTCTTCCAATTGAAGAACAAAAAGAAGTCAATACCGAATTTATTCTTCATTTACTTTCTGGAAAAGACAAAGAAATCCTAATTTCTAAAAGTGATTTCGATACCAGAAAAATGACTCATTTTCTTTTAACGGATAATACTAAAATCAAAAAAAACGAATACAATATTCCTGAACCTGTTGACGGAATCGAAGTGCCGTCTTCTAAAGTTGAAGTTGTTTTTGTACCGCTTTTGGCTTTTGATATTTTTGGAAACCGAATTGGTTACGGAAAAGGTTTTTACGATAAATTCCTTGCCGAATGTAAACCAGAAACCATCAAAATCGGACTTTCTTTCTTCGAAGCCGTAAATCAAATCGATGATGTTTTTGAATCTGATATTAAATTGGATTTTTGCGTTACACCTGAGAAGATTTATACGTTTTTGTAGAGACGTACCGCAGTGCGTCTAAAACAAAGAATGTAAATTAATGCCACAGATTAAAGGATTTAAAATGATTAATTCTTATCTAACATTACAGTCTGTTTAAATTTTGTTCAAATTATTTTTAACCGCAAATTACACAAATTTCCGCCAATTCAATTTGTGAAAATTTGTGTAATTTGTGGTTGAATACCCTTATTTTCTAAATAAGCGCCCCAAGTATAGCTGCAGAAAGAGATTATATGCTATACAAAAATTTGATCAGAAAGTTCAAAATATTTTTAACCGCAAATTACACAAATTTCCGCTAATTCAATTTGTGAAAATTTGTGTGATTTGTGGTTGAATAACCTTATTTTATAATTAAGCGGTGCGTCTCTACAATTCTGAATGAAATTTTTGCCACAGATTAAAGGATTCAAAAAGATTAATTTTTTCTAATCATTAGAGCCTGTTTAAATTTTGTTCAAATTATTTTTAACCGCAAATTACACAAATTTCCGCCAATTCAATTTGTGAAAATTTGTGTAATTTGTGGTTGAATAACCTTATTTCATAAGTAAGGACCTTTAATAAAATCTTTGTCGATATGCTGGGTGTAGACGCACTGCTGTGCGTCTCTACAATTCTGTGTGTAAATATGCTATTGTAATTTCATAGATTATTAGATTTCAAAAATTAATCTTTTTGAATCCTTTAATCTGTGGCAAAATAAAAAAACAAAAAATATTTCTCCATTAAATCCCTTTAAAAATCAGGGTTTTCAATATTGTTTGCAGATAATAAAAATAATTACAATTTTTTTGGCACGATTTTGCTTACTCGGAAAAATGCAAATAATCGTCTCTAGTACATCCGGAATGCTAGTCCTTATTTCAAAGCCAATAACCTATTATTAATTTTTAAAAATTTACTTTATGAGAAATCTTAATTTCTTTATGATGGCATTCCTTGTACTTACTATTTTCAGCTGTAAGAAAGTTGACTACGCCAATGAACAGAACGCAGATAATACCGAAACGGCAGTTACCACAAGTGATGCTCTTGATGAAGATTATGTTATTCCTGAGCCAAACACAGAAAGCTATGCAGGATTGGACGAAAATCCTTTTGAATCTCCTCTTAAAACACCACTTTCTACTTTTTCTATTGATGTTGATAATGCATCCTATACCAATATTCGCCGATTTATAAATGAAGGGCAAAAAGTTCCTAAAGACGCCGTTCGTGTTGAGGAAATGATCAATTTCTTCAAATACAAATATCCACAGCCAGATGGCCAGCATCCGTTTTCTATCAATACAGAATACAGCGATTGTCCTTGGAACAAAAATAGTCAATTACTAAAAATTGGTTTACAGGGAAAAAACATTCCAATGGCAAATTTGCCGGCTACTAATCTGGTTTTTTTAGTTGATGTTTCGGGTTCTATGGATGAACAAAACAAATTACCGTTACTGAAAGAATCTATGAAAATTTTAGTGAAGGAACTCCGAAGCATTGATAAAGTCTCGATTGTAGTGTATGCAGGATCTGCGGGAGTGGTTTTAGAACCAACTTCTGGAGATAACAAAGAGGATATTATAGATGCTTTTGATGATCTTCACGCAGGTGGTAGCACGGCAGGAGGAGAAGGAATCGAATTAGCCTATAAATTAGCACAGCAAAACTTCATTAAAGAGGGAAACAATAGAGTAGTGATAGCTACAGATGGTGATTTTAATGTTGGCGCTTCAACAGATGATGATATGCTGAAATTGATTGAACAAAAAAGAGAATCTGGAGTTTTCCTCACCGTTTTAGGATTCGGAATGGGGAATTATAAAGATTCTAAAATGGAAATTTTAGCTGATAAAGGAAATGGAAATTACGCTTACATTGATAACATTCAGGAAGCAAATCGTTTTCTTGGAAAAGAATTTAAAGGATCAATGTTTGCTATCGCGAAAGATGTAAAAATCCAAATCGAATTTAATCCGAAACATGTTCAGGCGTATCGATTGATTGGGTACGAAAATCGAAAATTAAATGCAGAAGATTTCAAAAATGATAAAATTGATGCTGGCGAATTAGGAAGCGGACATTCGGTTACGGCTTTGTATGAAGTGATTCCAACTGGAGTTGAAAGTGATTATGTTCCGTCCGATTTGAAATATACGAAAACACAGAAAAGCGCCGGGAATTTCAGCGATGAGCTTGCAACGGTAAAATTTAGATATAAAAAACCTGATGGCAATAAAAGCATAGAAATCGTAAATGTAATAGCAGATAAGAAAACGAATTTGGAAAATAGCTCACCAGATTTTAAATTTACAACTGCCGTTTCTTGGTTCGGACTCAAATTGCGTGAATCAAAATATATCGCGAGCAGTTCAACTTCTGATATCAAACAACTCGCAAAATCAGGATTGTCAAATGACGAAGAAGGTTACAGATCTGAATTTTTACGATTGGTTGATGCAGTGAATTAATCATTCAATTCTAAAAAATGAAATCCCAAATTCCAATAATTTTGAAATTTGGGATTTTTTGTATTTAAATATTTTTAAAACCTATTTTACTTCTTTGATAGTTGAAGAATCAATCCAGCCTTGTGTTCCGTCTGTTAATTCGACTTTTTTCCAGCCAGCGATGCTTTCTAAAACATATACTTTTGCTCCTTCGTGTAATAAAATAATTCCGTTTCCTGATTTTTGAGGTTCGCCGCGAACTTGGCTAAATTCAGAAAAAACAATGGCAACACGATCATTATCAAAATGACTTTTTTCAGACATTGCAGCGGAAATACTTAAAGCAAATGCGATTAGGAAAACGAACATTCCAACAAAATAAATTCTTTTGGTAAGCGTGGCTTTTGAAAAATAATAACCAATAAAACTCAGCAGAAAGATAAAACCGATTGCTACAGCAATTTTTGCCCAGACATTATAATCAAAAATCGAAGTAAAGTTCTGTATCAGTTTGGCAAAACCCACTTTTGGGACTTCTTTTATTTCGTCAATTGTCAGCTTTTTAGCAAACTTCAAATTGTTTAAAGTTTCTGGATCATTCGGTTTTAAAACCAAAGCCTTTTCATAATTATAAATCGAAGGCGCAACTTGATTTAATTTGTAATAACAGTTTCCTAGATTAAAATACAATTCGGCAGAATGTAATTTATCTTCCTTAACGATGTTTTCGTAAACCTGAACCGCTTCTTTATACTGGCCTTTTTGGTAAAGCGCATTTGCCGATTCAAAACGCCCTTGCGCAAAGAAAACCTGCGAGATTAATAAAAAGAGATATACTATGTTTTTCATTTTCTTTTATAATAAGATTTTCAACTTTGCGAACTTAATTCGACTCAATCTAAATCAATTTTCTTAGCGAACTTTGCGGTAAAAATTAAACAATCTGTTTTTCCAATTCAGAAATAATCAAAACAGCTTTGTCATAATCCTGCTGTATCGAAGCGCTTGAAGCTGGTGCATAACGTGCAAATTCGCAGTTTTCTGTCAAATCAATAAAATTCTGAACCGTTTCTGGATTTGCATTTCTTGACAATAACAATTCTCTAATATTGTCTTTGCTCATTTCTGAAGTTTCAATATGCAATTTGGCTTTTAAGAAATTATGCATTGCTTTTTCTAATGCGATATAGAAAGGCTCTTTGTTGTTGAGATGTTTCTTCGCTTGCGATAAATATTTCTTAGCCAATTTATTGTTCATTCTTATTCTGTTTCCAGTAACATCGGCATCACTAGCTTCTTTTCTTTTCTTAGCTAAAATAATTAACGGAATAATTAAGAATGGAGCGTACAATAATGCCAAATACAAATTAGAACCATAAAATTCTTTTTTAGCAATAGGAATTAAAACTGTTTTAGATTTTATGTTTTTAAAATGATCTGTTTGAGCAATTGCATTTTTAGAAGGTGTTCCAGTGTTGGCTTCTGCTGGAGTTGGACCGTCTAAAACATCCACCATAATTTCTTTTGAAGTTATAGTTTTATAAGTTCCCGTGCTCAAATCGAAATATGAAAACTGCATTGGTTTAATAGCATATTTTCCTTTATACTGAGGCACAATAGTATATTTATCTGTAATTCTTCCAGACATTCCAGACAATGAAGTAGTCACACTTTCGTCATGAACAGGATCGTACATTTCTAATGCATTTGGAACAACAGGTTTTGGAAGCGTAAATAACTTCATGTTTCCAGTTCCCTGCGCGCTTACAATTAAATCAAGACCTTCACCATTTTTAAGTGTAGTTTTTGATGGAGTAACGGTAAAATTAAATTTTCCAACAGCACCAGTAAATCCTTCAGGCTTATTGCTCTCTGGAAGTGGTCTTACATTAATCGCTTTGGCTCCTGTAGAAACTACTTTATTGTCTTCTACAATCTGCATTTGACCAAACATATCACGACGATTTGTTGGCAGTTGCACTCCAATATCAAGTGAAAGCGGTTCAATAGTTAGTCTTCCAGATTTCTGCGGATATAAAATCGTTTTCTTCAAGATTACATAATAACATCTTTCACCTTGAAAACTTCCTTCTTCACTTACTAATTGTTTTATTTCAATGTTTTGATTCCAGAAATCATTGTATTTAGGTTTTGCTAATTCTTTAAAACCAGTTACACCAATATTATTGAAGTACAGTTTATAAACAACTGTAATAGGCTCATTTAAATACGGATTTGTTTTAGAAACTTCAGCAACCAAACGCAATAGTTCGTTTCCAGATCCTGGAGGTCTGTCGTTCGGGTCTCTTTCTTGCGCAACAGCATTGGTAACCGTAACTTTTATCGCATTAGTTTTGTAAACTTGACCGTTATATTCTATAGCGGCTGCCTTGATCATTACAACTCCTTTTCTTTCTGGCTGTAAGATGTACGAATATATTTTTTGAAAAGAACTACGGCCGTTTATCCAAGATTGGCTGACCTGCTGGCTTGGACCTGCAACCATTCTAAATCCGTCAAAAGAAGGCTGTTCGAAGTTATCTCCGTCTACATTCATAATGAAATCTACACGAAGTCTTTCGTTTACTCCAAGCGTGTTTTTGCTGACTCTGGCTTCAAATTGTACTTGAGCCATAAGTCCCTGAAATGTGATTAGAAATAGAATTAAATATCTTTTCATTTAATGTTTAATCGTTTTTTAATGTTTAATCGTTTAATCGTCATTTTGTTTAATCGTTTTCTTTGATCAAATAAACAAATTAACGGTTAAACGATTAATCAAATTTTACCAGTCTTTTTCTGTTTTCCTAGGATTTCCTTTTACTTTTTGTGCGTTTACTTTATCTTGAATTTTCTTCTCTTCATTGTTCACCGCATCTAATAAATTCTGAACTCTCTCTTTAGATATTCCTCCAGGCTGCGGTTTAGGTTCTCCTTTATTGTCAGACTTGTCATCTTTCTTAGGATCATTTTTAGCGTCTTTTTTGTCTTTGTCCTTATCGCCGTTGTCGTCTTTTTTATCCTTGTCTTTGTTCTGATCTTTATTTTTGTCCTTGTCTTTATCTTTGTTTTTATCCTTGTCTTTGTCCTTATCCTTATTCTTGTCTTTGTTATCGTTTTTCGGCGGATTCTCTTTTAGTTTTTGTTTCGCATAAGCATAGTTGTAACGCGTTTCCTCATCTGTAGGATCGTTACGTAAAGCTTGTTTGTAAGCTTCAACTGCCTGCGTATAATCTTTCTCTTTCATGAAAACGTTTCCAAGATTATGAAAAGCTTTGTGTTTTTCAGGTCTTGTTTTAGCGTTTTTTATCGCTTTCGCGTAAGCAAATTTGGCTTCCGAAACTTGATTTTGTCTGTAAATACTATTTCCTAAATTGTATGGCGCCGCAGATCGTTTCGGAAATTTTGATTCCGAAATTCTATAGTTTGCCTCTGCATCAACAAATTTATTCTGTTTATATTCTTCATTGGCAGCAGGCAATGATTTGTCTTTCTCTTGTGCAGCAGCTGCAAAAGAAACCGTTAGTAAAATATAAAGAAGTAAATTTTTCATTCTTAATTTTTATTTTTTTGTTGGCCACGAATTCTACTAATTGACTAATTAGTTCTTTTCTTTTGAGTTGAATTTTATAAAACCAATCAAATTGGTGTAAATTCAATAATTAATGGCTAACTTTTTTTTATTTCTTTTCGTTAAATAGATCCAACTCTTTGATCCAGTTTGTTTTTCTTTCTAATAAGAAAATATCAATAAACAACAGTAAAAAAGCAAATCCTATGAACCACTGAAACTGGGATTGAAATTCTGCCATTTGTGTAGCTTCAAATTCTGTTTTCTGAATGTTGTTCAAAGCATTTTTTACGTATTCTAAAACCTCTTTGGTGCTTCCGCCATAAACGTAACCGCCTTTAGTTGCTTTTGCAATTGTTTTTAAACCTTCCTGATTTAATTTGGTAATTACCGTTTCTCCGTTTTGGTCTTTTTGATATGCTTTTACAACGCCATTTTCTTTTAACGGAATTGTTCCTCCTTTTTCTGTTCCAACACCAATCGTAATGATTTTCATTCCTAATTTGTTGGCTTCTTCCGCTGCTGCAGATGCGCCTTCAGAATGATCTTCTCCATCAGAAATTAGAATTAATAATTTGCTTGTTTTGCTTTTTTCATCAAAATAAGTGGCAGATAATCGAATTGCTTCATCAAGTGAAGTTCCTTGAGACGAAACCATATCTGGACTCATACTTTGCAGGAACATTTTAGCAACGCTGTAATCTGACGTAATGGGTAAAACAGGGAAAGCGCTTCCTGCGTAAGCTACAATTCCTATTCTGTCGCTTCCTAATTGATTGATAATTTGAGAAACCAACTGTTTGCTTTTATCCAAACGACTTGGCACAACGTCTTCGGCAAGCATACTTTTAGAAACATCGACTGCAAAAACAATATCAATACCTTCTCGTTTTACAGTTTCCATTTTCGTGCCAATCTTCGGATTTACCAAACCGATAATTAAGCATGTAAGAGCCAAAAGAATCACTACAATTTTTAAAACAGGTTTAAAAACTGATTTCTCAGGGCTTAATCTTTTTACCATTTCCAAATCACCAAATTCGCGCTGCGTTCTTCTTTTCCAGTACATATTGAAAAGAAAAATACAAACCACAATTGGGATTAGTATTAAGAGATATAAATATTTTTTTTCGTCTAATTCCATATAATTTTTTAAATTCCAATATTGAAATCCCAAATTCCAAAATTTGTAGTTACTTCAATTTCAATCTTTCAAATTTTAACTTTTTACTTTCCAACTTTAGATTCTAATTCAACTTGGAATTTGGAATTTAAAATTTGGAAATTTTTGATTTGAAAAATCAAATAAAGCTTCTATAAACTGTATTTCTTAATCCAACTTCCAATAAGAGCATCAATCCAGCAAACAAAACAAAAAATCTGTATTTTTCATCATAATCATAGAATTTCAGTTCCTGAATTTCAGTTGTTTCCAGTTTGTTGATTGAGTTGTATATTTCTGCTAATTTATCGTTGCTAGTTGCTCTAAAGTACGTTCCGTCTGTTTTGCGGGCAATACTTTTCATTAATGTTTCGTCGATTTCCACTTTTTGCATTTTGAATAAAAAACCTCCGTTTGGTGCGTATGCGTATGGAGATTCTGCCATTCCGTTTGTTCCAAGACCAATTGTGTAAACTTTAATTCCGTATTGTTTTGCAATATCTGCCGCAGTTTCTGGTTCGATAAATCCAGCATTATTTACACCATCTGTAAGTAAAATAATCACACGGCTTTTTGCTTTACTATCTTTTAAACGGTTTACAGCAGTTGCCAATCCCATCCCAATTCCGGTTCCATCTTGTAAAGTAGTATCGTATTTTATGCCTTTTATAGCTTCTAAAATAATCGCTTTATCACTTGTAACCGGTGTTTTTGTATACGCTTCAGAAGCGTATAAAACCAATCCGATTCTATCGTTTGGTCTTTCTTCAACAAAATCGCCGGCAACTCTTTTCAAAGCTTCCATACGATTTGGTTTTAAATCTTTTGCCAGCATAGATCCAGAAACGTCAATTGCCATTACAATATCAATTCCTTTTGTCGTTTTGGTTTGGTTGCTAATGTCTACTGTTCTTGGTCGAGCCAATGCAATAATCAATGAACATAAAGCCAATATTCTGAAAACGTATAAGGCAGGTTTTAATTTCGTTAACAGAGATTCGCTGTTCTGAAAACCTGCTGTCGAACTCATTTTTAGCGTAGCCGACTGCTGGTTGCGTTTCCAGAAAAACCAGATTATCGCAATCGGAATTAATAGAAACAACCAAAGAAATTCTGGATTTAAAAAATTGATTTTACCCATTAGTTGTTTGCTCTTTGAAGTTCAACAGAATTTAAGATTCGAGTCGTAATCTCGTTGGCATACGTATCGCCTTCTTCGTGTAAAATCATGATTTGCTGTAAACCTTGATCTTGTTTGAAAAGTAACAATTCATAATATGCTTTAGTACTCGTTTTAGTTGACGGATTTAGAATAGACATTGTTCCGTATCCTTTAACTCCTTGAATACCTTCATTTGTTTGAAAATCTTCTTGTTTTAAAATAATATTTTGTCCGCCTTGCGCTTCAATTACTTTCAAAGATCCTTCAAGAGCTTTGCTTAAATCGATATCTGTTGGCTGTTTAAATTTAGTGGTAGAAACGGTAACATAAAAATTGTCAATCATACTGCCGTAAACAAAAAGCTGCATTTCTTTAATCAATGCCATTGTTTCTTTTGGCAATACTTTTTGTGTGTCCATTCTTTTTAAAACCTTAGGAGTTTCAATAAGAACAGCTGGATTTCCGTAAGCACTTTTTACCCATTCACCTTCCAATAATTCTTTTGAAGGATGACCAATTAAATTGTCTTTGACGTAATTGAAACCTTTGGTAACCACAAAATAAGTTGTAGTGGCAGTCAATAAAAACACCACAGCTGCAACGGCGTAGCCAATTCTGGCATTACGTTTTTTGCGAAGTTGTGCCGCAATCTGCTTTTGTCTTTGCGCTTCATTCAACAACTGATCTTCAATTTCTTCTGGAACTTCAGTCGGAATAGCATTATCAAGCGTTAAAATTACTTTCTGAATTTTATTTCTATCCTCTGTAATTTCAAAATCAAGTGGTTTAGATTTCGCGAACTTTACCAAATCGGCTTGACGTAAAACGCGCTCTAGATTCTCAACGGTTTCTGGAGTCAGCGTCATTTTCTTTTTAGTAGATGCTTCTCTAATTGCCGTAATTAGTTCAGAAGTAGTGCTTTCCATTGCTGGAATGTGAATCGCTTCTTCGATGTAATTTCTAGCAATATCAGTTAATTCACTGTAGTATTCTTTAATTTCACCTTTTTGAACCAATTCTTTTTGTTCCAGATTGTTCAATAAACTTGTCGCTTTTTCGATAGGTGTTTTATAAACTTCTTCTTCGATTTTTTTCAACTGGCGTTTTTTAACATACCAATAAACAAAAGCGCCAATTGCTATAATTAGCAGCACAATTAAAACATAAATCCACCAATCTCCAAGGCCGCTATCAACCACAGCAATATCTTTGATGTCATACATTTTTTGTTGTAAAGTATCCACTTTTACATTCGCAACTTCAACCTTGATAGAATCGCTGAAAAATGGTTTTTTATCAATTAAAATTTTGATGCTTGGAATTGTATAACGTCCAGAATCAAACTGCGTTAATCCATATTTTTTTACAAGTTCGTAAGTACCGTCTTTTTTTACGGTATCAATAGGATAAGATTGAATAACTTCTAACGGACCAATATTTTTAAGTTTTGGAAATTCAACTTTCGCCGTTGAAGTTACAACCGTTTTAAGCGTAAGTTTGAATTCGGCACCAATCTTATTTTTGGTAGTATCAATACTTGTTTCTACTTGTTTTTGAGCAAAAACAGTAGAAGTAAGTAAAAATAAAAATATATAAAACTTTAATTTCATTTGATTTGGATTTCAGATTTTAGTCTAAAATGAATGCTTAAATAGTAATTGAAATAGATTTAAGCTAATTTATATTCTCTAATTTGTTCAGAATTTATATTCTCAATTTTAAAAAAATCTAAAATCTAAAATCTGCAATCTAAAATTATTTTATCTCGATTTGAAATAACCCAATAGCTTAGTAACGTAATTTTCATCAACTCTGGTATTGACAACTCCAGCGCCCGATTTACGGAAAGTATCTTTAAAATAATTCAATTTTTCCTGATAATGTTTTTCGTAATTCAAACGTACCGTTTTAGAACTCGTATCGACCAATTGTATTTTTCCTGTTTCAGAATCCAGCATGGAAACCATTCCTAAATTTGGAATTTTTTCTTCGCGCATATCATAAACACGAACTCCGGTAATATCATGTTTTTTAGAAGCAATTTTTAAAGTTTGCTCATAAGAATCAGACATAAAATCGGAAATCATAAAAACAATGGCTTTCTTTTTCTGAGTTCCAGATAAGAATTTCAAAGCTTGAGCGATGTCTGTTTTTTGACTTTTTGGTTCAAATTCGATCAATTCACGAATGATGCGAAGTACGTGCGAACGTCCTTTTTTTGGCGGAATATATAATTCTACAGTATCAGAAAATAAGATTAAACCAATTTTATCATTGTTTTGTGTAGCCGAAAAAGCCATCGTTGCCGCAATTTCGGTTACGATGTCTTTCTTGAATTGATTTTTAGAACCAAAAGATTCCGAACCCGAAATATCGACCATTAATACCATGGTCAATTCGCGTTCTTCTTCAAATACTTTAACGTGAGCTTCGTTGTAGCGTGCGGTTACATTCCAATCGATGTTACGAATATCATCTCCGTATTGGTATTGACGTACCTCACTAAACGTCATTCCTCGTCCTTTAAATGAAGAGTGGTATTCTCCCGAAAAGATATGATTACTCAGTCTCTTCGTTTTGATTTCTATTTTCCGTACTTTTTTTAAAAGCTCTTTTGTATCCATTTTTTTGAGTGTTCAGTGATCAGTTAGAAAGTGATCAGTAAAAGTTCAAATTCTAAAAGTCTTTCTGTCTTTATAAGTGTTCAGTTAAAAGTCTCAGTTTATCAAATGAATACTAAAAATCTGAACACTGAGCACTTTTTTTAAGGTACCTCAATCTCGTTAACGATTTTGTTGATAATGTCTACAGAAGTAATGTTTTCTGCTTCTGCTTCGTAGGTAATTCCAACTCTGTGACGTAGTACATCGTGAACCACTGCACGAACGTCTTCTGGAATCACGTAACCACGACGTTTGATGAAAGCATAACATTTTGCTGCATTAGCCAAGTTGATACTTCCACGAGGAGAAGCTCCAAAACTGATAAGCGGTTTTAAATCGGCTAATTTGTATTTTTCTGGGTAACGTGTTGCGAAGATAATATCTAAGATGTATTTCTCTATTTTTTCATCCATATAAACCTCACGAACAGCTTCTTGAGCACGTAAAATTTGCTCTACAGAAACTACAGGATTTACTTTTTCGTAAGATCCTTTTAAGTTTTGGCGAATTACAAAACGCTCTTCGTCAATTTTTGGATAATCAATAACGGTTTTCAACATAAAACGATCGACTTGCGCTTCAGGAAGTTGGTATGTTCCTTCTTGCTCAACTGGGTTTTGTGTTGCTAATACTAAAAACGGACGATCTAATTTGAAAGTCGTGTCACCAATAGTAACTTGTTTTTCCTGCATCGCCTCTAATAATGCTGACTGAACCTTTGCTGGAGCACGGTTAATCTCATCGGCAAGTACGAAATTGGCGAAAATTGGTCCTTTTTTAATAGAGAATTCGTTTGCTTTAATATTGTAAATCATGGTTCCGACAACATCGGCAGGTAATAAATCCGGCGTAAACTGAATACGGCTAAACGAACCTTGAACCGCTTGAGAAAGCGTATTAATTGCTAAAGTTTTTGCAAGACCTGGAACTCCTTCCAGTAAAATATGTCCTTGTCCAAGCAAACCAATTAGTAAACGCTCGACCATATGTTTCTGACCCACAATAACTTTGTTCATTTCCATTGTAAGAAGGTCTATAAAAGCACTTTCTCTCTCAATTTTTTCATTTATCGCTCTAATGTCTAAAGTCGTTGTATTTTCTTCCATATAAATATTTTTAAAAACCTTGAATTTTACGCCTATTTTTTGAGAGTGCAAATTGAATATTTTTTAAGAAGTAAGATGTTAAAGAATGGTTAAAACTTCGACCAATGACTTAATTTTAAGGACTAATTGTGAATCTATTTTTATATTTTTAAGAACTTTGATGATTATGTTTTATTAAAGCATAATTATTACCAAAAATAATGCATAACTATTATGAGCAAAACAGTCTTATCGCCTATTATTTCAGGCACTATGAATTGGGGAGTTTGGGATAAAAACCTTACAACCAAAGAAATGGAAAACATGATACAAGTGAGTATCGAAAACAAAATTACGACTTTTGATCACGCGGATATTTACGGTTCGTATACGACCGAAGCCGATTTTGGAAAAGCCTTTCACGCAAGTAAAATTGCCCGTGAAAAATTACAATTAATTACTAAATGCGGCATTAAAATGATTGCCGAAAAACGCCCTGAAAACACAATCAAACATTATGATTATTCTAAAGACTACGTTATTAAGTCGGTTGAAAAATCTTTAAAGAACTTAAAAACAGATTATGTAGATGTTTTTTTACTGCACAGACCAAGTCCGTTAATGCAGGCTGACGAAATTGCAGAAGCTGTCGAGAAATTAAAAGGAGAAGGAAAAATTATTGATTTCGGACTTTCGAATTTTACAAGTTCACAAACCGAACTAATCCGTCAGAAAACGGAAGTTAGTTATAATCAAGTGCAATTTTCGGCAACACATTTTGAAGCAATGACCGACGGAAGTCTTGATTATATGCAAACGCACGGAATTTGTCCGTTATCATGGAATCCGCTTGGAACTGTTTTTAGAGAAGATACCAAACAGACACGCCGTTTAAAAAAACTGTTTTTAGGTTTGTTAGAAAAATACCATTTAGGTGCAGATACACTTTTATTGTCTTGGATTTTAAAACACCCAGCAGGAATTATTCCGATTGCTGGAACTGTGAATGTTGCCAGAATTCAATCTTTATCAAAAGCAGTTGAATTGGAAATGGACACAGAAGATTGGTTTGCGATCTGGACAGAAAGTATGGGTAACGATGTGCCTTAATTTTTAAGTGTTCAGTCGCAGTTTTGAGTGTTCAGATTGAAGATGAAATTAAAATTCGCTTTAAGCGTTAAAATATTTTGCCACAGATTAAAAGATTTCCACAGATTTTAAAATCATTTTTAATCCTTTAATCTGTGGCAAAAAAATATAAACACATAGGAACATAGATTTTTTATTTTTTTTAAAAGATTTTTTTAGCGTTTCACTTTCACATAGCTATGTGAATTGATGTAAAATAAAATGCCTCTTTAGATAAAGTTGAACTATGTTTCTATGTGTTAAAACAAAATATTTACAATGAAAAAAACAGTTTTAATTACTGGCGCTACAAGCGGAATTGGAAAAGCAACCGCTCAGATTTTAGCAAAAAACAATTATAAAGTCGTGCTTTGCGGAAGACGTAAAGACCGTTTGGCAGAACTCGAAAAAGAACTTTCTGCTTTTACAGAAGTACATTCTTTAGCATTTGATGTTCGCGATAAAAAAGATGTTTTGGAAAAAATTAGTGCCCTGCCATCTGATTTTTCGGTAATCGACGTTTTAATTAATAACGCAGGAAATGCTCATGGTTTAGATCCAATTCAAAATGGAGATTTAGACGATTGGGATTCGATGATTGATATTAACGTAAAAGGACTTTTGTACGTTTCAAAAGCGATAATTCCGCAAATGGTTGAAAGACAATCGGGACATATCATTAATATTGGTTCGACTGCGGCGAAAGAAGTGTATCCGAATGGAAATGTATATTGCGGTTCTAAACATGCCGTTGACGCTATTACAGCTGGAATGAGAATTGATTTAAATCCGTTTGGGATTAGAGTGGGCGGAATTCATCCTGGAATGGTAGCAACAGAATTCAGCGAAGTTCGTTTTAAAGGCGATGCCGAAAGAGCGGCCAATGTTTATAAAGGCTTTGATCCGCTTCAGGCTGAAGATATTGCTGATATTATTCACTTTGTGGTTTCACGACCTTATCATGTAAATATTGCAGATTTGGTTGTTATGAGTACCGCACAGGCATCTTCGACAATTGTGAAGAAAAATAATTTATAGTTGCAAAGTGACAGAGAAACAAAGTTTCAAAGTTTACTTCGATTAGTTTTTTAACACATAGAAATATAGATTTTCTTTGTGTTTAAGGCATTTTATTTTGCATCAATTCACATATTTATGTGCGTTTAGTAAAAGTAAAAAGTCTTTTTTATAGGTTACAATGATCTATGAATCTATGAGTTTAAAAATAAATTAGTGAAGATTAGTATAATTCGTGGCAAACTAAAAATGCA
>NZ_CAMLIX010000086.1 GCF_946479975.1 uncultured Flavobacterium sp. | reverse complement strand
GCAAGTATAAAATAATCAATTCATAAAAAATATTCGTTTTATATCTCTTTTAAAAACAGATATAAAACGAATATTAGTAATGTTAAAACACAATTCACGATTTACATTTAACATTTGACTAAATTTATTTAATCGTGATTCTCAATTTGTTTGTAAGCATCAATTACCTTTTTAACCAGTCTGTGACGTACGATATCTTTATCATCCAGATAAATAATACCGATTCCGTCGATGTCTTTCAGAACCAAAATCGCTTCTTTCAGACCAGAAATAGTTCTTCTTGGTAAATCGACCTGTCCAGGATCACCTGTAATCATAAATTTGGCGTTTTTTCCCATACGAGTCAAAAACATTTTCATTTGTGAGTGTGTGGTGTTCTGTGCTTCATCAAGGATTACGAAAGCATTATCAAGCGTACGACCACGCATAAAAGCCAGTGGCGCAATTTGAATAATTCCTTTCAAAATATAATCCTCTAGTTTTTCGTTTGGAAGCATGTCACGCAGCGCGTCGTAAAGCGGCTGCATATAAGGATCCAGTTTTTCTTTCATATCCCCAGGAAGAAAACCAAGATTTTCACCGGCTTCAACTGCGGGACGCGTTAGAATAATCCTTTTTACTTCTTTATCTTTTAGCATTTTAACCGCCATAGCGACACCGGTATAGGTTTTTCCGGTTCCAGCAGGACCAATAGCAAAGACCATATCATTTTTCTTGATGGTATCAACCAGCAATTGCTGATTTGGCGTCATTGCCTTGATAATCTTACCGCCAACACCATGAACTAAGATTTTGTCATGATCGTAAGATCTTTTTTCATCTTGACCATCACTCATAATAACACGCTCAATTACATTATCATCAATATTATTGTAACGGGTAAAATGAAGCATTAATCTTTGAAATCTTTTTTCGAATTCATCTAAAACTTCTTTTTCGCCAAATGCTTTTAAAGTTGTCCCTCGCGCTACGATTTTAAGCTTCGGGTAGTACTTTTTAATAATTTCTAGATGGCTGTCCTGCGCGCCCCAAAATTCTTTTGGTGCAATATCTACTAGCTCGATTATTCTTTCGTTCAAATGAAGTAGTTTTAAATTAAATAATTCCTTTTACTATTTAGTGGTTGTCGGGTCATTTTTTAAGTTGCAGTATTCGGGCGCAGTTTTCAGTTTTTTCTAAATTAAACTTAATCTTCTGGATCTAAATACTATAACTTGCAAAAACTTTAAAAAACATAAATTGTCTTTACTTTCTTTCAATTTGTGTTTACTATTATTAGCTTTGCATTTCTCAAATTTAATGAAATTTAGATTTAAATACTATCAATAGTTATAAACAAAATTATGTCAATAATTACCCTTACTACAGACTACGGCTTGAAAGATCACTTTGTGGGATCGCTGAAGGGTAAAATACTTTCTGAAAATCCAGAGGTTCAGATTATTGACATATCTCATGACATTGATCCCTTTAATACTGCCGAAGCAAGTTACATTATCGGCGCTTCTTATTTGAGCTTTCCAAAAGGAACTGTTCACCTAATTGGTGTTGACATTGAACGCAATAAAGAGAACCTGCATATCGCCATGCAATGGAATGATCATTATTTTATTTGTGCCGATAACGGAATCTTAAGTATGCTTACGCAGAAAATCGTTCCGCAGAAAATTGTGGCAATTAACATTCACGATCGTTTCCCGATTGAATCGACAGATTTGGATATTTTTATTCAAGTGGCGTCGCATCTGGCAAAAGGCGGTTTGTTGAATGTAATCGGAAAAGAAATTTCTTCAATTAAAGAAGCTACAGAATTACAGCCTATCGTTGCAGATGATGGAAATTCTTTAAAAGGTTATATTATTTATATTGATCATTTTGGAAATGTTGTCACTAATATTTCTAAAAAACAATTTTTAGAAATTTCTCGCGGACGCCCGTATGAAATCGTGATGAAACCAAAAAACATCAAAACGATTCTACCTAATTATTCGGCAATAGCGACTTCAGATAAATATCCGATAAAAACGTATGAAGGAGAAAAACTGGCAATTTTTAATGAAGCTGGTTTTCTTGAAATCGCTATTTTTAGAAGTAATCCTTCTAAAGTGGGTTCTGCAAATAGTTTGTTAGGTTTGAATTATCGTGATGTGATTACGATTCAATTTTCTTAAAAAAAATTTTAGATTTTAGATTGCAGATTTAGATTTTAAAACTTTAGGGGTTGGAATTTGGGATTTCACTATTGTAATTTTATTTTTTTATAAAAACCACAATCAAATTTGGTATTTTTGCGCACCTGTAAGCTTTTAGACATTCAAAAAAAAATCTAAAATCTAAGATCAGAAATCTAAAATAAAAAGAATGTTTGTTCGAATAGTAAAAATGAGTTTTCACGAAGAAAAAATTCCTGATTTTCTGGAAAATTTTGAATCTGTGAAAGAGAAAATACGAAATGCAGAAGGAAATCGTTTTTTAGAATTGTATCAGGACAAAAATGACAAATGCATCTTTTTCACTTACAGCTATTGGGAGACCGAAGCCGATTTGGAAAATTATAGAAATTCTGAACTTTTTAATACGGTTTGGGATTTTACAAAAAAGTTGTTCAATGCAAAACCAGAAGCTTGGAGCGTGGACAAAGTTGTTTCTTTAGTTTAAGGTTCCAAGTTATAGTGGACCTAAAAATTGGAACAATTTAACCGCAAAGCACGCAAAGATTTTTTCTTTAGATGTTTTTAAAAAACGCAAAGTTCGCAAAGCTTTGCATAAAAAACTTTGCGAACTTTGCGTAAAACTTTGCGTTCATTGCGGTTAAACAAAAAACGATTAAACGGTTAAACAAAATAAAACGATTAAACAAAAACTGAATGAAATCAATCATTTTAAGAGAAATAAAATCTTTTTTTGGCTCGCCTATCGGCTATTTGGTCATTGCTATTTTCTTAATTAGCAACGGACTATTTTTATGGGTTTTTGAAGGAGATTACAATATATTGAATACAGGTTATGCCGATTTAACTCCGTTTTTTACATTAGCGCCTTGGATTTTAATCTTCCTAATTCCAGCCGTAACCATGAGAAGTTTCTCTGACGAAAAAAAACAAGGAACTTTAGAATTACTATTGACAAAACCTTTATCAATCTGGGAAATCGTAAACGGAAAATTCTTCGGTTCGTTTCTGCTGATTATTTTAGCCATTATTCCAACCTTAATTTATGTAAAAGTAATTTCAGATTTAGGTTTACCAGAAGGTAATATCGATATGGGAAGCACCATTGGTTCTTATTTCGGATTATTGTTTTTAATTGCTTCTTATTCAGCAATCGGAATCTTTACTTCTACTCTATCAGAAAATCAAATTGTGGCTTTTATCATTGCCGTTTTCCTTTGCTTTTTCTTTTATTTTGGTTTTGAAGGATTGACTTCATTAATTCCTGGTTCAAACAATTTTATTTCAGCTTTAGGAATGCAGAATCACTTTAAAAGTATGAGCCGAGGGGTTATCGATACGCGCGATATTATTTATTTCTTAAGCATTTCAATCGCTTTTTTATCTTTTACTGTTTATCAATTAAAATCTTTTAAAGCCTAATGAAATCTTCTACAAAGCAAAATATCAAAGCATTAGGAATTACAATTTTTATTTTAATTGTTTTAAATGTACTTGGAACACTATTTTTCCATCGTTTTGATTTAACGAAAGACAAACGTTATACCTTATCTCCTACTTCATTAGGAATTGTAAAACAAGTTCAGAATCCGCTTTCTATAAAAATTTATATGGCAGGCGATTTGCCGGCAGATTTTAGACGTTTACAACAGGAAACCAAACAATTATTAGAAGAATTTCAAGCTTATAATAAAAATATAGTTTTCGAATTTGTTGATCCTTTAGAAAACGAAGACGAAAGTGAGGCATTAACAAAATCACTTTTCCAAAAAGGATTAACTCCCATCAATATTACGGTTGACGACAAAGGAAAACAATCGCAGGCAATGGTTTTTCCTTGGGCAGTCGCTGTTTACAATAATAAAGAAGTTAATATTCCATTATTGAAAAATATAATGGGTGCTTCGACTACTCAAAAAGTGATGGGATCCATTCAACATTTAGAGTATTCTATTGCCGACGCGATTAATAAAATCACAAAAAGTAAGCAGAAAAAAGTTGCTATTATAAGAGGTAACGGCGAATTGAAAGAAATTCATATTGCTAAAATGCTCATGCAGATTAAAGAAAGCTATTACATTGGTCCGTTTACTTTAGATTCTGTTGCCAAAGATCCGAACGGAACTTTAAATGCACTTAAAAAATACGATTTAGCGATTATTTCAAAACCAACAGAAAAATTCTCTGACGAAGAAAAAGAAGTGCTGGATCAGTTTATTATAAATGGAGGAAAAACAATCTGGCTGATTGATCAAGTGGCTGCCGACATGGATAGTTTGTACAATGATTCGGGCGCAACTTTGGCTTATCCGAGAGATTTAAATCTAAATGATATGTTCTTCAAATACGGATTTAGAATTAATCCTGATTTGGTAAAAGATGAACAAGGAAGTCCAATAAAACTAGCAACTGGCGAACAAGGAAGCGCTACACAATATCAAGATTTTGTATGGAAATTTGCACCGCAGGTTTACCCAACAAGTCAGCATCCGATTGTAAAGCATCTAGGCGGCATTAAATTTGATTTTGCGAGTCCGATTGATACTTTAAAAAATGGAATTAAGAAAACGATTTTACTACAATCTTCTAAATATTCTAAAACTGTAGGATCTCCAGCAGAAATTAGTTTGAATATGGTTACCGAAAAAACAACGCCAGAAGAATATCAAAACAAAGGAAATCTTCCTATGGCAGTTTTGTTAGAAGGTTCTTTTCATTCTGCTTTTGAAAATAGAGTTTTACCTTTTAAAGACAATGCTTTTGCAACAAAAGGGAAACCAAACAAAATGATTGTGATTGCTGATGGAGATTTAGCTCGAAATCAGTTAGACAAAAATAGAATGCCAGTTGAGTTAGGATACGATCAAAGAACTGGAAATTTATATGATAATAAAGACTTCATCATGAACTGCATCAATTATCTTCTTGATGATACTGGACTTATTAACATTAGAAGTAAAGATGTAGAACTGCCTTTATTAGACAAAGAAAAAGTTTATGAAAGCTACACTGCAACACAATTCATAACTATCGGAGTTCCAATTCTTATTTTATTAATATTTGGGCTGGTTTTTACCTTTTTAAGGAAAAGAGCCTACAGCAAGTAGATGTTAATAAAAAAATGTAATACTTTGGATAGTTTAAGATATATTTGTAATCCGTACATTTAGCGCTTATTTAGAAAAAAGGCCTATCAAAAAATAAAATAAAACAGATGAAATTTATAGTATCGAGTTCGTACTTATTAAAACAATTACAAGTTTTAGGTAGTGTAATCAACAGCAACAACACGTTGCCAATTTTAGACAACTTTTTATTTGAACTAAACAATAATGAGTTGACGGTTTCGGCTTCAGATCTTGAAACGACTATGTCGGCTACATTATCGATCGATTCTACAAGTAAAGGAAGCGTTGCAGTTCCTGCAAAACTTTTGCTTGAAATTTTAAAAACTTTCCCAGAGCAGCCGTTAACTTTTACTGTTGAAGATAATAATACAGTAGAAATTAGCTCTAATTCTGGAAAATATGCATTGGCTTATGCTGCAGGAGAAGAATTTCCAAAAGCTGTAAGTCTTGAAGATCCATCTGTAACACTTGTGCCTGCAGAAGTTTTAGCAACTGCGGTAAGCAAAACTATTTTCGCAGCAGGAAATGATGATTTACGTCCGGTAATGTCTGGAGTTTTCTTCCAATTCTCACCAGAAGGATTAATTTTCGTAGCAACAGATGCTCACAAATTGGTAAAATATGCTCGTACAGATGTAAAAGCTTCTCAAGTAGCCGATTTTATTATGCCAAAGAAACCTTTAAATATTTTAAAAAGTATTTTAGGATCTTCTGACGCTGAAGTAAAAATTGAATACAACGATTCGAATGCGACTTTCTCATTTGACAATTATATCTTAATGTGTCGTTTAATTGATGGAAAATACCCAAATTACGAAGCGGTAATTCCGAAAGAAAATCCAAACAAATTAATGATTGACCGTTCTTTATTTCTAAGTTCCGTTAAACGTGTTGCGATTTTCTCTAACAAAACTACACACCAAATTCGTTTGAAAATTGCTGGAGCTGAATTAAATGTTTCTGCAGAAGACATCGATTACTCAAACAAAGCAGAAGAAAGATTGACTTGTGATTATCAAGGAGATGATCTTCAAATTGGTTTCAACTCTCGTTTCTTAACAGAGATGCTGACTAATTTACAATCTGACATGATTATGCTTGAAATGTCATTGCCTAATAGAGCTGGAATTTTAACTCCAGTTGATGGTCTAGAAGAAGGAGAAACAGTTACAATGCTTGTAATGCCTGTAATGTTAAATAGTTAACATTAAAACTTCTTTCTGTTACAGGGATATTTTTTAGTTTCAAATTAAAGATATATCATTGTAAAAAAAAAGATATCGCTATTAACCAACCATTTTTTATACCTAGAAACCGCAATTCCCATAAAGAGTTGCGGTTTTTTATTTGATGTTTTTTTGTTGAGTTTAACCGCAAGTTCGCTAAATTATATCTAAATACTTTGTGCTGATTTTACCGCAAAGAACGCAGAGGTTTTTCGCAAAGTTCGCTAAGTTTTTTTAAGCAAAATTTTATAAATTACAAAGTTCGCGTAGCTGTACTACACAAAGCTTTGCGAACTTTGTGTTTTTACTAAGCAACTAAAAATAAAACTCTTTGCGTTCTTTGCGTTAAAACACACAAGCCATCACAAAGTTCGCGTAGCTGTACTACACAAAGCTTTGCGAACTTTGTGTTTTTACTAAGCAACTAAAAACAAATCTCTTTGCGTTCTTTGCGTTAAAACACACAAGCCATAACAAAGTTCGCAAAGCTACATCTATACAAAACTTTGCGAACTTTGCGTTTTTACTAAGTAACCTAAAAATAAAACTCTTTGCGTTCTTTGCGTTAAAACACACAAACCAACGCAAGGTTCGCAAAGCTATATCCGCACAAAGCTTTGCGAACTTTACGTTTTTACTAAGTAACCTAAAAATAAACTCTTTGCGTTCTTTGCGTTAAAACACACAAGCCAAGAAAACAAATTTTCCCTATCTTTACGTTATGAAAATAGAAATTTGGTCGGACATCATGTGTCCGTTTTGTTATATCGGAAAAAGACAGTTGGAAACTGCACTTGCAGTATTCCCAAATGATGAATTTGAAATCGAATGGAAAAGCTTTCAGCTTGACCCAACAATCACTGCACACCCAGATATGGACGTTTATACGTTTTTAGCAGAAAGAAAAGGCATGTCGATTGAACAATCTAAAGAAATGCACAAAGGTGTCACAGAACGCGCTAAAAGTGTTGGTTTAGATTATAATTTTGACAAAGCCGTTATTTCTAATTCCTTAAACGCTCACAGAATTATTCAATTGGCCAAAACTAAAAATATTGGTGATCGAATGGAAGAAATTTTCTTTAAAGCCTATTTTACTGACGGAGAAGATTTAAATAATGGTCTTACTTTGATAAAGCTGGGAATTACAGCGGGATTGGAAGAAAATGAAATTAGAGCCGTTTTAGAAAGTGAAGATTTATTTATAAAAGAAGTAGAATCGGACATAAAAGAAGCATCTGAAATTGGTGTTCAGGGCGTTCCGTTTTTTGTATTTGATCGTAAATATGCAGTTTCTGGAGCACAGCCAGTGGAGTCATTTGTAAAAACAATTCAGGAAGTACTGAAATAGAAAAAAATATTCCTAAAATTTAAAAGCGTGCTGTCTACAATTAGACAGCACGCTTTTTATTTATTATTAATTAAAAAAATTAATGTCCAGCTTTACCTTTAGAATCTGTTGATTTTGTGGTAGTGCTTTTCGCTCTAGAACCAGAATTTGATTTTTGAGCTTTTCCAGAATCTTTCATTCCCGATTTCGAATCTTTTCTTGAAGTTTCCATGATATATAATTTTTTGAATTATTAATAAATCAAAGTTGCAAAATAAGAAGGTCATTATTTTATAAAATTAAATTCCATTTTTACAGAATAATAATAAACAAATCCTGTAAGATTAAAATCAAATCCTATAATCTTTTTAAACGTCTAATTTCCATATTTGTATAAATCTAAAGTTGAAAATTATTAATTTTAAAACAGCAGCTATGAAAACGGATTCAGAAAATAGAGACCCTGCAGAATTAAATGATTTTAAATGCAGCAGACCAGATCATATTGACACCGCTCATGAAAATGAAGCACTGGATGAAGAATTCACTAGCGGACAAAATGATGAAAACAATCATAAACAAGAATGCAACTATGCTTCCGAAGATGACTGTTATGAAATCATAGAAAGCGGATTAAATCTTGCTGAAGATAATACGCCTTTTTCAACTTATGACGAGTCAAATCCTTATGACAGTTATAATTTAGATCATGAAGACAATAAATACGATTGTCCTCCTTATAAAAATTATGAACATTAAAATTACAGCCTATTTATGTCTCCGAAGAATGATCAGGAAATTATGAACGAATACTTGTCTAATGAACGAACTTTATTAGCATGGCTTCGTACGGGAATCGGAATAATGGTTTTCGGATTTGTAGCCGTAAAATTTTCATTATTTCTACAGCAGCTTCCTGCTGAATATTTGGCAGAAACTGTTCCTCCAAAAAGTAATTTCACTATTTACCTTGGAATCGGATTATTAATAACTGGCGCATTAACGATCCTACTCTCCTATTTGAGATACAAGCATACGATTAAACTATTAAAAGCTGGAAAATATCAATACTCAACAGCAACGTTAACTTTTATAACGATGCTTCTTTTTGTTTTAAGTATTTTATTAATAGCTTATTTAATCATTGCATCAAACAAATAATTTTCTAATTATCTAATTACTAAAAAATGAATGTACCGTTACTGCAATTTAATGAAAAAGGAATCTACTGTCAGCAGGCAGATGTTTACCTTGATCCGTGGCGTCCTGTAAAAAACGCCATTATTACGCACGGTCATTCTGATCACTCTAGATGGGGACATCAAAATTACATTACACACCATACGAATGTTCCAATTATCAGACATCGATTGGGCGAAATTAACGTTACAGGAAAAGACTGGAACGAAACTTTTACTGTAAATGGTGTAAAATTTTCACTTCATCCTGCTGGACACATTATTGGTTCTGCACAAATTCGGGTAGAATACAAAGGCGAAGTTTGGGTTTTTACCGGAGATTATAAAACCGAAGACGATGGGATTTCAGTTCCTTACGAAGTTGTAAAATGCCATTCGTTTATAACCGAATGTACCTTCGGACTTCCAGCTTTTAATTGGGAATCGCAGAGAGATGTGATGAGTGAAATCAATAATTGGTGGGTAGAAAATCGTGCGGAAGGCAAAACTTCAATTCTTTTTGGATATTCATTAGGAAAAGCACAACGATTACTCAAATATTTAGATCCAAATATCGGCACCATTTATACACACGGCGCTATAGAAAATATGACGACTGTTGTTCGTCCATTAATTGATTTACCGCCGACAGTGAGAGTTACTCAGGAAACTAAAAAAGAAGATTTACTAGGAAATATAGTTCTCGCTCCGCCAAGTGCACATGGAAGTACGTGGATTCGAAAAATGACTCCATTTGTGACAGGAACAGCAAGTGGCTGGATGGCATTTAGAGGTGCGAGACGAAGACGCGCCGTCGACCGAGGATTTGTAATCAGCGATCATTGCGATTGGACTGGATTACTGGAAAGCATCAAAGCAACGGGAGCCGAAAAAGTAATATGCACTCACGGATATTCTGATATTTTCTCAAAATACCTGAGAGAATTAGGTTACGACGCCAGAACTGCACACACGCAATACGAAGGAGAAACGAATGACTTAGTTAGTGATGAGTTATAAATTATAAGTTTAACTGATAATCCATAATTATAGCACATTAACTGAAAAGTCATAACTAATAATTTATAATTAAAATGAAAAACTTTGCCGAGCTTATAAAAACCTTAGATAGTTCTAATAAAACATCGGTAAAAGTTGATGCTTTGACTAGCTATTTTCAAAAAGCAAGTGACGAAGATAAAGTGTGGACGATTGCGATACTTTCGCACCGTCGCCCTCCCCGCCCTGTAAATACTACTTTACTGCGATTATGGGCAAACGAATTGGCCAATATTCCGCTTTGGCTGTTTGAAGAAAGTTACCATATTGTGGGCGATTTAGCAGAAACCATTGCACTTGTTATACCAACTACAAAGGAACATTCTGACAAAAGTTTAACCGAATTTCTCCAGGAAATCATTGCTTTAAAAAAGAAAGATGATTGTGAGAAAAAAGAATATCTGCAGACCAACTGGCTCAATTTAAATTATTATGAACGCTTCGTTTTCACTAAATTAATTACGGGTAGTTTCAGAATTGGTTTAAGTCAGAAGTTAATGACGCGTGCACTTTCTAAAGCCGAAAATATTGACGAAGATACATTAGCATATAAATTAATGGGTGATTGGAATCCGAATACGATTACGTTTCAAGAATTGATTTTGGATGAAAGAAGCAGTGATTATTTATCAAAACCTTATCCGTTTTATTTGGCTTATCCGATTGAAGGCGAAATTGAAAATTTAGGAAATCCAGAAGACTGGAGCGCAGAACATAAGTGGGACGGAATTCGTTCTCAAACTATCATTCGCGAAGACGAAATTTACGTCTGGAGCCGTGGTGAAGAATTGGTTACTGACAAATATCCCGAATTTAATGCTTTCATCGGAGTGATTCCAAACGGAACTGTCATTGACGGCGAAATTCTTCCTTTCATAGAAAATGAAATCGGAACTTTTAATGATTTACAAACCAGAATTGGACGAAAAAATGTATCGGCTTCTGTTTTAAAAAACAGTCCCGTTATTATAAAAGCTTACGATTTACTGGAGTGGCAGGGAACTGATATTCGAAATCTTCCGTATATAGAACGCCGAACGTTACTAGAAGAATTATTTACAACTTTGATAGGAAAAGATATTCCGCTGCAACTTTCAGAAAGAGTTACTTTTTCAAGTTGGGAAGATGTGACAACAGAACGATTGAAATCTCGCGAAATGAAAAGCGAAGGTTTAATGCTAAAACGAAAAGATTCTCCGTATTTGGTTGGAAGAAAAAAAGGCGATTGGTGGAAATGGAAAATTGAACCTTTAACAATAGATGCGGTTCTCACCTACGCCATGCGCGGTCACGGTCGAAGATCGAATCTTTTTACCGATTATACTTTTGCCCTTTGGCAGGAAAATGATAACCACGAACGTGAACTCGTTACTTTCGCGAAAGCGTATTCTGGTTTAACCGATGCCGAATTTAGAATGGTAGACGATTTCATTAAAAAAAATACATTAGAACGATTTGGTCCAGTTAGAAGTGTTACGCCAAAATTGGTTTTTGAAATTGGTTTTGAAGGAATTGCGCTTTCAAAAAGACATAAAAGTGGTGTCGCAACCCGTTTTCCTAGAATTTTAAGATGGCGTCACGACAAAAAAATTGATGAAGCCAATTCGATAGAAGATTTAAAAAATATGATTCAATAAATGAACAGAGAACAGTTATTTACAATCGCCAGCAATTGGTTTGAAAGTCAGGGATGGAAACCTTTTCCATTTCAGACTCAAACGTGGACTGCTTTTCTGCAAGGAAAAAATGGTTTATTGAATGCACCAACTGGAAGCGGGAAAACTTATGCACTGTGGCTTCCTATCATTTTAAACTACATCAAAGAAAATCCGAATTATAATAAAAAACATAATGCTGGTTTAAAAGCGATTTGGATAACGCCACTTCGTTCTCTATCTGTAGAAATCAAACAAGCGGCAGAAAGAGTTTTAACCGATTTAAATATTCCGATGACGGTTGGAATTCGTTCTGGAGATACTTCTGCGGCGGAAAGAGCCAAACAAAAAGGAAAAATGCCCGATTTATTAATAACTACGCCAGAAAGTCTGCAATTACTTTTGGCTTCAAAAGGTTATGCCAATACTTTTAAAAATTGCAGCGCAATTGTGATTGATGAATGGCATGAATTGCTTGGAACCAAACGTGGCGTTCAAGTAGAATTGGGTTTATCAAGACTTAAAACAATAGCCAAAAACTTAAGAATTTGGGGAATTTCAGCCACAATCGGAAATCTGCAACAAGCACAGGAAGTTTTACTTGGAGTTGATTCTGAAGCTTATAATAATTCGGTTTTAATTAAAGCCGTTATCAATAAAAAAATAAAAGTCGTTTCACTTATTCCCGAAAAAATGGATACCTATCCGTGGCGCGGGCATATGGGATTGCATTTGATTGATGAAGCGGCCAAAATTGTAAAAGCCAGTAAAACGACTTTAATATTTTTAAATGTTCGTTCGGCTTGCGAAATTTGGTATCAAAGATTATTAGAAAAATATCCTGAATTTGCAGGAGAAATGGCGATGCATCACGGAAGTATTGATCGAGAAACCAGACTTTGGGTTGAAAATGCCATTCGGAATGAAGAATTAAAAGTGGTAGTTTGTACTTCGAGTTTAGATTTGGGTGTTGACTTCGCTCCCGTCGAATCGATTATTCAGGTTGGCGGTCCAAAAGGTGTTGCGCGATTTATGCAGCGTGCCGGACGAAGCGGACATCAGCCTGGAAAAGAAAGTGTAATTTATTTTCTGGCGACGCATGCCATCGAATTGATCGAAGCTTCTGCACTAAAAAAAGCAGTTGAAAACAGCGTTATTGAAGATCGTGTTCCGTATTTAAACAGCTGGGATGTTTTGGTTCAATATCTCAATACTTTAGCCGTTTCTGACGGATTTTATCCTGATGAAATTTTCAATGAAATTCAAGGCACTTTCAGTTATCAAACCATCACAAAAGAAAATTGGAATTGGGTTCTGAATTTTATTACCAACGGAAGTCAGAGCCTTCAGGCTTATGACGAATTCAAAAAAGTAGAAGTTGACGAAAACGGCTGTTACAAAATCAATAGCCGAATGATTGCCATGCACCACAGAATGCAAATTGGAACTATTGTTGGCGATGCGGTTATGAATGTAAAATTTATAAGCGGCGGTTATATTGGAACGATTGAAGAATGGTTTATTTCGAAATTAAAACCAGGCGATACTTTTATTTTCGCTGGAAAAAAACTGGAATTGTTCAAAATCAGGAATATGCAGGTTTTGGTAAAAAAAGCAAGTCCGAAGAAAGAATCAAAAATCGCAAGTTGGATGGGAGGCAGAATGGCATTGTCTGCTCAAATGAGCGAATTGCTTCGACAAGAATTATATCGTGCCAATACAGATCATCTTTCGCCAGAATTAAAAGCTTTGCAACCGTTATTTATAAGACAGCGAAAAGAATCAATCGTACCAAGTTCAGATGAATTTCTAATTGAAACTTTTAAAACCAGAGAAGGTTATCATGCTATTTTTTATCCTTTTGAAGGTCGTTTTGTGCATGAAGCGTTGGCAAGTTTATTGGCTTACAGAATCAGTTTATTGCAATCGATCACTTTTTCTTTGGCTTATAATGATTATGGTTTCGAATTACTTTCGGATCAGGAAATTGATATTGAAGCAGTTTTAGATAATAACTTATTTTCTACAGAATACGTGCATCACGATTTGCAGAAAAGTTTGAATTCCACCGAAATGGCGCGCAGAAAATTCAGGGATATTGCCGTAATTGCTGGTTTGGTTTTTACTGGTTTTCCTGGAAAAATGGTCAAAACAAAACATTTGCAAAGTGGTTCTCAATTATTATTTGAAGTTTTTAGGGATTATGAACCAGATAACTTATTATTGCAACAGGCTTATCGAGAAACTTTTGAACATCAGCTGGAAGAAGGTCGTTTGATTTTGGCTTTGGAAAGAATTGCCAGTCAAAACATTGTTTGGAAACAGTGTTCAAAACCAACTCCATTTAGTTTTCCAATTATCACAGATCGCTTACGAGAAAAATTGTCAAGCGAGACATTGGCAGAAAGAATTCAGAAAATGACGGCCTCTTACATGAAATAATACTTTATGAATATTACAATACAAAACCAAAACTTCATACTTCATTCAAGCGGCGCTTTATTTTGGGAAGAACAAAAAACAATTATTATTTCTGATGTTCATTTAGGGAAAGTCATGCATTTTAGAAAACATGGAATTGCAATTCCGCAAAATGCTATTTCAGAAAATTTTAGAAAAATTACAGATGTCTTAGATTATTTTTCACCTGAAAAAATCATTTTTTTGGGAGATTTATTTCACAGCGCCAAAAATTCAGAATGGGATTTATTTGAAGAATGGATTTCAAATCACAATCAGGAAACATATCTAATTGCCGGAAACCACGATATAATTGATCAGAAACATTATTATGAAATTGGTGTTTTAGTAGTTGATATTTTAGAAGTCGGCGAATTTTTCTTCACACATCATCCAACCGAAATGGAAGGTTTATTCAATTTTTCAGGTCATATTCATCCTGGAATAACATTACGTGGTTTGGGAATGCAGAGTTTAAAACTGCGTTGTTTTTTTCAGAAACCAAATCAAATGATTTTACCCGCTTTTGGGGAATTTACAGGGAAATTCATTTTAAAACCTGAAGAAGATCATATCGTTTATGCGATTGCAGGAAATGAAGTTATTTTAATTCAAAAGAAATAATTTAATACAAATATCATTCAGGAGGAATGTTTTATCGGTAAGAAAAAAATTGATTGGAAATGTGTCACAACATGAAACGTATTTTTATGCAACGCTCATATTGGATTGATTATTCAAACGTTCCTACGGAACGTAAAACTGCATTCTAAATTTATTTCTACCGACGAAACGTTCCTACGGAACGTAAAAACCCATTCTCAATTTAGATCTACCGAAGATATATTGCTACGGATTATAAACGTCCAGTCATTCCAGAGGAATGTTTCGTCGGTAGAAAAAGAAGTGTTGTTATCCAAGTTGTGTCCTGTAGGGACACTTGGTTTTTCTAAAAGCAAATCTATTCGTAATCAAACGTTCCTCTGGAACGTAAAACCGTTATCTAAATTTGATTCTACCGACGAAACGTTCCTACGGAACGTAAACCCCTCATTCTAATTTTAGTTCAACCGAAGATATATCCGTACGTAACATTAACTTCCAGTGATTCAGGAGGAATCTTAAAGTCCTGTCATTCCGTAGGAATGTTTCGTCGGTAGAAAAAAAAATTGTTAATAAAGTTGTGTCCTGTAGGGACACTTGATTTTTCTACAAGCAAATCTATTCGTAATCAAACGTTCCTACGGAACGTAAAATCTTATTCTAAATTTATTTCTACCGACGAAACGTTCCTACGGAACGTAAAAACACATTTTCAATTTAGATCTACCGAAGATATATTCATACGGAATATTAAAGTCCAGTCATTCCAGAGGAATGTTTCGTCGGTAGAAAAAAAGTATTGTTCTCCAAGTTGTGTCTTGTAGGGACACTTGGTTGTAAAGCAATAAATATTAATCGATTAAAAAATAATTAAATAACGAGAAACATCAAATTCTAACGGCGAACGTTTTCTATCAATTCATCAATTTTACGTAAAATTACATTTTCGTATTCTTTTCGAACGGCTAAACTTTTTCGTCCGGAACTAAATCCTTCGCTTATTCGGTAGTTTTTAACAAACTGACTTTGATCAGCGCCTAGAGCATAATACCAGCTTCCCATTTCTGAATGAGTAAAAATAACTGCTTCGTTTAATTTCATTATTTTCTTTCTTGCAAACAACGGACTCTGTTTACTCACAGCATTTGCAGAAGCATCGAATATATAATGAATTTTTGAACCAATCATAATATCATACAGACTATGCAGCACAAAGTATATCAACAAAATACAAATAGCCCAACGCATGCTCTCTTCAAGATAATTTTCTAGAAAAAACAATACGCCTAATCCTGCCAATATTCCTGCAAGAAACCATTTTGACAATTGCAATGACGTTTTATTAGGATATAAAACCAAAATATTGGTACGCTCTTCAATATTATAGCGCTCTCGAATGTTCATTTGATTTTAATATTGTATTGATTTCATTAATAACCATTTGCATTGATTTTGTTGTAAATCCCTGCGCAATTCCAATACATTTTTCTTTATCATTTTTAATATAATACAAGTTCAAACAAACATTTGTGGTAATAAAATTATGTCTGACTTTTACCAACTCAAAATTTACAAAATCAGAAAGAGGAATCTCCACTGGCTTATTGATTAAACCATTTTTGATGACAAATACTTCTTTGTCAAGATCTATAATAAAAGTCTCTGACCAGATCGAAATAAAGCATAAAATTGACAGAATACCAAAAATCCAGATTACAGCAGTATTTTTATAAAAAATACCACCAATTGTAAAAGCCAGCATTCCTCCTACGACTAGCAAACCAAAGCCGTACTGCCTTTTCATGACAAATTGATTTCCGTTTTTTTCGAATTTCTTTAGTTCATTCATAACTAATCGATTTTAACATCGTCAATAATTAACGTATCACAAATCATAGACATATACGAACTGCTGTAATCTGCGGTAAGCTGTTCGCTCATAGAATCTATTCTTCCTTTTGTAAAATCAAATTTTCTGGCTGGCATTTTTCCGTAACTATCTGTCATTGTAATCTGCCCGTCGATTCCTGCCTTATTTTTCATTAAAGCTGTCAATAAAGCAATATCCTGTTTTTCAAAATCAAGAGAAAAATAGTAATTGTTTTTACCCTCATTGGTTTCAGCATTTACAACCGATTTTGTAAAAGAAAATGTTATCGATCTCACCGGAGCTTTTATAATCTTGTTTCCGTCTTTTAAAGAAATTTCAATTGTTATGCGTTTATCATCTTTCTGACCAAAAGTCACAACAGAGAAAAAAAGACAAGTAAAAAGTGTTATTGTAAAAAAAATCTTATTCATAATTTTAGGGTTTTAAAAAAAATTGACAAGAACAAGATTACTACTAAGATCCGCTTACCACAATTCGAAATTGGCAAATGGATGTTTTAGATTTTTATTTGGTTATTCTCTATAATTATCCTGAAATAGCATTGTTTAATCACTTTTAAAATCATTGTTTACAAAGGTTTTTCTTCTAAAAATTCTGCTCCTGTTTTTTTGGTCAGTCGCAACTCAATTTGTACTTTGGCAGTAATTACCACGATACATGAGTCTAAAAAACACTTTTAATCCGTTACAAAATAAATGTCATAAATGGTTCACCTGTTTATTGATTTTCTTTTTTTTTAATTTAAATGCACAGCAGATTTCTCCAATAGAAAAAATAGCCATTCATGGGTATGCAAAACGTTTTTCAGATTCCTCTGCCTGTAAAAAAATACAGCTTCAGGCATTGGCTTTAGCCAAAAAAAGAAACAATATCGACGATGAAGTAATCTGCTATTCGTATTTGGCACTTACTCAAAGGCGTTTACTGCATATTCAAAATTTTGCCCGTTATGCAGACAGCGCTTTTATTTTAGCTCAAAAATCCAGTAAAATAAGAGCAAAAGCTTTTGCATCATTGGCCTATGGAAATTTTAAATCCTATGTCGACGATAAACCGCAGGCATTAGATCATCTTTTAAAAGCTTATACCCTTTTTTCCAAAATAAATGCTCATGATCAATGTGCCAAAGTAGCATCGGATATCTCGTACTTATTCTCTCCTACTTCACCAGAAAAAGTAAAAAAATATGCGAGCGAAGCTTTACAGCATGCAGCAAAAGCCAATGATCCAGAAAGTCAATTGTTTGCCAGGCTTGCTTTTGGAGGTTATTTAACCGACCGATTAGATTCGGGATATAAAGAAGAATGGCCCGCTGCCGTAAAATTTTTTAAAGAAACAGTTGCTTACGCAGAAAGATATTCGGGCGAAATTATCAGTAAAAGCAATATCGGAATCGCTTACATAAATCTGGCAGATTTGTATACGAAAGGACCAAAACCAATTGATGAAGCTGCAATGCTGGACAATCTTAAAAAAGCAACTGCAATTGCCAAAAAATACAATATAAAAATCATTTACAGAAGCGCGATTGGTCTTCAAGGCATGTATTATACCGAAAAGGGAGATTATGCAAAAGCAGAATTATTGTTTATTGAAGGAATTAAATACCAGCAAAGTCTTCCTTATACAGACAATTATCTTTTGGCGACATTTTACAGCTCGCTGAAAGACGTTTCTGTAAAAAGAAGAGACTATCAGGCTTATTATGCCTACGATACTTTGTACTCCAAATACAATCAATTAAAATACAACGAAAGCACTCAAAAACTCTTGCAGAATGCAGATGCGCGATACGAATCTTCTAAAAAAATGGAACGCATCAAACAA
>NZ_CAMLIX010000085.1 GCF_946479975.1 uncultured Flavobacterium sp. | reverse complement strand
TTTAGATTTTAGATTTTAGATTTTAGATTTTAGATTTTAGATTTTAAAAATCGCTCCGCTCTTTTTGGAATTTGGGATTTAAAAAATTGGAATTTATTCCTGCAAAATCTTAAATCTGCAATCAAAAATCTACAATCGTAAAGCCTTGCGTATATTCAAACTAATTCTTATTTTTAGTACTTGAACCATGCCGTTATGACAGAAATAGATATTGAAAAAGAAAATAAAGCTATTGCGCAGGAATACAAGGAATTACTACGAATAAGTTACCAAACTTTAGATCCAGACGATAAAAAATTAATTCGGAAAGCTTTTGATGTTGCGGTTGATGCACACAAAGAACAGCGAAGAAAATCTGGAGAAGCGTATATCTTTCATCCTATTGCAGTTGCAAAAATTGTTGCCTCAGAAATTGGTCTGGGAGCGACGTCTATCGCTGCGGCCTTACTCCACGATGTTGTCGAGGATACTCCAATTACGGTTGAAGATATTGAACGCTTGTTCAATCCGAAAGTAGCACAATTGGTTGAAGGTCTTACCAAAATTTCATTGGTTCAAAAGGATTTGAATGCTTCGATGCAGGCTGAGAATTTTAGAAAAATGATTTTGACCTTGAATGATGATGTGCGAGTAATTCTGATCAAATTGGCGGATCGTCTTCATAATATGCAGACCATGGATTCGATGGCGGAATATAAACAAACCAAAATCGCATCTGAAACTTTATATATTTATGCTCCTCTCGCCCACCGTTTAGGACTTTATAACATTAAAACTAAATTGGAGGATTTAGGTTTAAAATATACAGAACCTGCTGTTTACGATGATATTGTAAGCAAAATTCGCGAAACCAAAGAAGAACAAGACGCTTATATTAAAGATATATCAGATGTTTTGAAGAAATCTTTAGATACCGAAGGCGTTGAGTATATTATTAAAGGCCGACCAAAATCTATTTATTCTATTCGTCGAAAAATGCGTGCGCAGAATGTAACTTTTGATGAAGTTTACGATAAGTTCGCGCTTCGAATTGTATACAAAGCTGAGCCTCAGCAAGAAAAATTTATAGCTTGGAAAATCTATTCTATCGTAACAGATCATTATAGACCAAGTCCAAGCCGTTTGCGTGATTGGATTTCGTCTCCAAAATCAACTGGATATGAAGCACTTCACATCACGGTTATGGGACCAAAAGGACGCTGGGTAGAAGTTCAGGTTCGAAGCGAACGTATGGACGAAATTGCCGAAAAAGGTTATGCAGCACATTATAAATATAAAAACGGAGCAACAGAAGAAAGCGGTTTAGATACGTGGCTGAATTTGCTTCGCGAAGCTTTAGAAAATCAGGAAACCAATGCGGTTGATTTTGTCGAAGATTTTAAAATGAATTTATATTCGAAAGAAATCTTTGTCTTTACTCCAAAAGGTGAAATAAAATCTCTGCCAAAAGGTGCCACTTCTCTTGACTTTGCTTTCAGTATTCACTCTGAAATCGGAATTAAAACTAGGGGAACTCGTGTAAACGGGCGTTTAGTACCTTTAAATCATGAACTTAAAAGTGGTGATCAGGTCGAAGTTATAACTTCTGCTAACCAAAAACCAACAATAAACTGGCTGGAATATGTAACGACTTCTAGAGCAAAAAATAAAATTAAAAATGTTCTTAACGAGAACACTAAAAAAATTGCAGAAGAAGGAAAAGAATTACTCGTTCGAAAACTGAAACATTTAAAAATTACTTTTAATGAGCAAGTTACAAATGAGCTGGTTAACTTCTTTAAACTAAAAACAAGTTTAGATTTATTTTATAGAGTTGGAATTGGTGCAATCGAAAATCAGCAGTTAAAAGATTATGCGGCGCAAAAAGGAAATTCGTTTATCAATTTCTTTAAAAATAAAATCAAAAGAAATAAAGATACAGCCGACGAGGATATTCACAAACCCGTTATCAGCAGTAATTATGACATGCTGGTTTTTGGAACAGAACATGACAAGCTGGATTATAAACTTTCGCAATGCTGTAACCCAATTCCTGGGGATGATGTTTTTGGTTTTGTAACTATTAATGAAGGTATAAAAGTGCATAAAAAAGATTGTCCAAACGCAATCGGAATGCAGTCCAATTACGCCTACAGAATCATGAGCGCCAAATGGATTGACTCTTCGCAAGAAGAATTTAAAGCCATTATCAATATTACAGGAATGGACGTTTTGGGTCTTACAAATCAATTGACAAAAGTTATTTCGAACAATATGAGTGTAAATATTCAGAGCATTTCGTTGAGTACAGATGCGGGAATTTTTCACGGACAAATTGCCGTAATTGTAAAAAATAATACGATTTTGAAGAAAATGATCAGTGCAATTAAGAAAATTGATGGGGTCGACAAAGTTACTCGAGAATACAGAACCTAACTTTTTAACCTATCTCTAAGGGTTTTATAACTAAACTTTAAACCCGAAACTTTTATTGATTAAAAATAAAAAATTATCTTTGCCGGATATGACACTCATTTCAACTGACAATACTAAGAATCAAGAAATTGTAAAAAACGTTTTTACAATGTATCTTGAGCAAAAAGGGCATCGCAAAACTCCTGAGCGTTATGCTATACTTCAGGAAATTTACGACAGCGAAGAGCATTTTGATATCGAAAATCTTTATATCAAAATGAAAAACAAAAACTATCGTGTGAGTAGAGCTACTTTATACAACACGATCGAGTTATTGTTGGACTGCGCATTGGTTAGAAAACATCAATTTGGGCAAAATCAGGCTTATTACGAAAAATCGTATTTCGACAAACAGCATGATCACATTATCATGACGGATTCTGGAGAAGTAATTGAATTTTGTGACCCAAGAATTCAAACCATTAAAAAGACTATCGAAGAAATTTTTGATATCGAAATCACAAATCATTCGCTTTATTTCTACGGAAATAAAAAACAAAATTCAAATTCATAGTCTTTTATAATTAGACTTTTCGAAAAATTAAAAAAAAAAGAAAATTAACTACATAATCAGTAGGACAACTTAGATTGTCCCAACGCAAATTAAAACAGAATGACCGTAGATTTATTACTAGGATTACAATGGGGAGATGAAGGTAAAGGAAAAATTGTAGACGTACTTACCTCAAACTATGATATTATTGCACGTTTCCAAGGTGGACCAAATGCAGGACATACATTAGAATTTGACGGAATTAAACACGTACTAAGAACTATTCCTTCTGGAATTTTTCACCCAAATTCAATTAATATCATCGGAAATGGAGTTGTAATTGATCCAGTAGTTTTTCAAAAAGAAATCGAAGGTTTAGAGAAATTCAACCTTGATATCAAAAGCAAATTGATCATTTCTAGAAAAGCACACTTAATTTTACCAACACACCGTTTGCTTGACGCCGCTTCTGAAGCTTCTAAAGGAAAAGCAAAAATTGGTTCTACTCTTAAAGGAATTGGACCAACTTACATGGACAAAACAGGTAGAAATGGTTTACGTGTTGGAGATATCGAATTAGAAGATTTTAAAGAACGTTACAGAGCTTTAGCAGACAAACATGAGGCAATGATTGCTTTTTATGATGTTGCTATTCAATATAATTTAGCCGAATTAGAAAAAGAATTCTTTGAAGCTATTGAAGAACTTAAAAAATTAGATTTCATTGACAGTGAAGAATATATGCACCAAGCTCAAAAAGCAGGTAAATCTATTCTTTGTGAAGGTGCTCAAGGATCTTTATTAGATGTTGATTTCGGAACTTATCCTTTCGTAACTTCATCAAATACTACTGCAGCTGGAGCTTGTACAGGTTTAGGAATTGCTCCTAACAAAATCAAAGAAGTTTACGGAATTTTCAAGGCTTATGTTACACGTGTTGGTAGCGGACCTTTCCCTACTGAACTTTTTGACGAAGTTGGTGCTACAATGGCAAGAGTTGGTAACGAATTTGGATCTGTTACAGGAAGACAAAGACGTTGCGGATGGTTGGACTTAGTAGCTTTAAAATATGCGGTTCAAGTTAACGGTGTTACGCAGTTAATGATGATGAAAGGTGATGTACTTTCTGGTTTTGATACTTTGAAAGTTTGTACTGAATACAACTACAAAGGACAAAATATTTCTCACTTTCCTTACAACATTGAACCAGAAAATGTTACTCCGGTTTACAAAGAATTTAAAGGATGGAAAGCAGATTTAACAGGATTGACAACTTACGACTCATTGCCAATCGAGCTAAAAGAATATATTGAGTTTATTGAAAAAGAAATCGAAGTGCCAATCAAAATCGTTTCGGTTGGACCAGACAGAAAACAAACAATAACTAAATAATACATTTAAACGCTCTGATAATCAGAGCGTTTTTTTTGACATAAATAATTATGAGAAAAAATCCTGAAATAGAAATCACTGAAACTAAACTACTTTCAGATAATTGGTACGTTTTAAACAAAGTTACTTTTAATTATAAAAAAGAAAATCAGCCTGTTGAATCACACATTCGTGAAGTGTACGATCGTGGCAACGGAGCCGGAATCTTATTATATAATTCTTCTAAAAAAACGGTTGTACTAACGAGACAATTTCGTTTACCGACTTTTCTTAACGGAAATAAAACCGGAATGATGATTGAAGTTTGCGCGGGACTTTTAGATAAAGAGAATGCGGAGCAGGCAATTATAAGAGAAACCGAAGAAGAAACGGGCTATCGTTTAAGCAAAGTTGAAAAAGTTATTGAAACCTATATGTCACCGGGATCTGTTACAGAAATTTTATATCTTTTTGTTGGAGAATACGACGAAAGCATGAAAGTAAGCGAAGGCGGCGGATTGGATGCTGAACAGGAAAATATCGAAGTTTTAGAATTTACTTTCGAAGAGGCGTATGCGATGATTGAATCAAGAGAAATTACAGATGCTAAAACTATTATGCTGTTACAGCATGCTAAAATAAAAGGGTTGATTTAAATAGCCATTTTTAAAACTAAATGAAAATCCCGAAAACAAATCAAAAAATTATGTAATGAATACCACTCCGTATAGCTATAATTTTACCATTATAAAAATACGACCTATGAAAAAGTTATATTACACAGCAAATGCATTCTTAGTTTTAATAATAGTCTTATTGGGTTCTTGTAAAAAGACCGATACGATCACATTGACAGAAAACAAAACAGAAAAAAAACCAGTAGTTGAATACAAGGAACCAAAAACCGTTTCTTATCAAATATCAAATACAAAAGAATGGCTGAAGCTAAACGAAGCTGACAGCTCTAAAATGAATATTGTATACGCCTTAAACAGAACTGATAAAGCCAATTTTAAAAAATTAGATTCAGTTGTAATTCCAGCAGATTTTAGCGGTGATTTGGTTTACTACCTACCGTTTCCTTTGCATGTTTCTGCTTTAAAAGAAGTTTCAAAAATTATTCTTTTCTCTTATCCTACACAAACTTATGCCGCTTACGAAAATGGTGAGTTAGTTCGCACGGGCCCAACAAATATGGGAAGAAAGAAAGATAAAACTCCAACTGGGTTGTTTTTTACCAACTGGAAAGCTGAAAAAACAACTAGTACATTTAATGACGAATGGGATTTAAAATGGAATTTTAACATCGAAAATAAACTTGGAGTTGGTTTTCATGAATATGAATTACCTGGATATCCAGCTTCGCATTCATGCCTGAGACTATTAGAAAAAGACGCAAAATATCTTTATAAATTTGCTGATGAATGGATTTTAAAAGACAAAGAAACGGTAAAAATTAAAGGAACTCCAGTAGTTGTTTTTGGAAGCTATCCTTTTGATGGTGCAAAACCTTGGTTACAATTGGCTTCAGATCCAAAAGCTTTAGATATTTCTGAAGGTGATATTGAAAATGAAACAAAACCTTTCTTAAAAGAAATTTTAGAAAATCAAAATCTTAGAGAATCAAATAAAACTTCTCAGATTTAAGATTTCACTCAAAATATTTTTATTTTTTTTTAGCTCGCAGACTCAATGTTTGCGGGCTTTTTTATTTCTATCAAAAAAAAAATTAAAAAATTAATTCATAAATAAGCGATCGTTCATTTATTATTCATACTTTTGTTTTATAATTACGTAAGATCATGAGAACGAGAGATAATAATAAAGAACAAATTGTAAAGCAAAAGGCAATCGAAATGATTGTAACACAAGGCATAGAAGGTTTTGGAATGAATCGGCTGGCGAAAGAATGCGGTATTTCTGTTGCTACACTTTATATCTATTATTCTGATAAAGAAGATTTAATTAAAAAAATCGGAATCGAAATTGGTCAAAACTTCTTCGAAAAAATGTTTGATGGTTTTGCTGCTACAATGTCTTTTAAAGATGGATTGCGAAATCAATGGGAAAACCGAATTTATTTCAATTTAAACTTTCCTTTGGAGGCTTCTTGTTTTGAACTTTTGAAACATTCTACTTACGGAGACGCTATTATAAACGAAATCACAGGAGATTACAAACAGATTATGACCGAATTTATGTTGTCGGCAATTGAAAGAAAAGAACTTATCTCTGTTCCTTATGAAATCTTTTGGAGTATTGCTTACGGTCCTCTCTACTCTCTTTTAGAATTTCATAGAGATGGGAAATCAATGTCGGGAAAACCTTTTTCTCTTAATGAAGAACTGAAAAATGAAGCTTTCAATTTGGTTTTAAAAGCTTTGACTCCTTAAATAAAAGTCAAATTTGACAATCAATTACAAGATCAATATAAAGATTAAGTACAATATAATTTCGATAAAATGAAAACATCAATTATAGAAAATAAAAAAATTGCCATTATTGGCGGTGGTCCAGTTGGATTAACAACGGCGCGTATTTTACAAATTAACGGTGCCAATGTTAAAGTTTATGAAAGAGATGCCAATGCACAGGCCAGAACTTCTGGAGGAACTTTAGACATTCACGCCAACTCTGGTCAATATGCGATTCAGAAAGCAAACTTAATGGAAGAGTTTCTACAATACGCAAGACCAACAGGCGAAAAAATGGCAGACATCGACGGCAACATTACTTCTGACGAAATGCCAGATGAAATAAATGCTTTTTCCCGCCCCGAAATTGACCGCAATGATTTAAGAAAAATTATGCTGGACAATCTGATAGAAGACACAGTTGTTTGGGATAGTCAATTAGTACATATTGAAAGAGTTGACAATCAATATCATTTAGAATTTAAAAATGGAACCAAAACAACTACCGATTTTGTAATTGTGGCAAACGGCGGAAGATCCAATGCTAGAAAATTTGTGAGCGATCAAGAACCAAGACTTTCGGGAACTTATATTATTCAGGGAGAAATTGTAAATCCTGATAATGATTATCCAGAATTTAAACCTAAATACGGAGACGGAAATGTTATGGCAATGGGCGAACAAAAGATGTTTTACACACATACCATGCGCGACGGTTCTATACATTTTGGAGTTTCATTCAAGACAGATGAAAACTGGGTTACAAACCACGGAATTGATTTTGAAAATGACCAATCTGTTATTTCTTTTTTGAATGAAACTTTTAAAAATTGGGGAGATGATTATAAAAAATTCTTTGCCGCTTCAACTGAATTCTCAGGTCTGCCTTTAAGATTATTTTCTTTAGAAGAACCTTGGAAAGAACATTCAAATATTACACTTGTTGGCGATGCAGCGCATTTAATGCCTCCATTTGCTGGCGAAGGCGTCAATATGGGATTGTTTGATGCTTTTCATTTAACCGAAAATTTAACGAATGGAAAATTTGAGACTATTGATGAAGCGATTAAAGATTACGAGAAAAAAATGTTTGGTTATGCTCTAGAAGCACAGCATATGACTAGAAAAATGGAAGATCTCTTGCATTCTGATATTGTGGCTGAAGATATTTTGAATAGCCGATTTTAATTTCAGAAGATATAAAAATATTATTCATTCGTTCCCAACATTAAAACCTTGGGCTATAATACAAAAATTATCTAGAAATATTTCGCCACTTTTGAATTTTCTTTAAATCTTTAAAGCTCTGGAAGAGCGATATTCATCAAAAAAAGAGATTCAGCGAGACTATTTAATTAAAAATTTAATTAATACATTTGTAAGATTAATCTTTTAAATTTGATTTTATGAAAACTATTAGCGATTTGGATCTTTTCGGTTCTTTTTTAGTTGAAAATCTGCGAGATACTGGAATAAAAAAAGCAGAAATTCTTTTAAACAATAAAGCTAAAAGTCCTTCTCTTTTAAAATTACAATCTGAACTTAATAATTTTACGGAATCACAAAAAACGTTAATTAAAGATGTAGTTATAAAAAGCATCGATACAGCAATACATGATTTCTTATTTGCTCTACAAGAATTATCTGATTCTGAAAACAATATACAGATTTTAGTAAATGAGAAAAATATAGTCGAATTAAGTGATGGTACTCATGGAGAATCTTTTTCAGATATTGGATGGAATGCTAAATATAGTGAATATGGCGGTAATGAATAATTAACAAAAAGGCGTAAGAAATAAATCTTACGCCTCTTGTTTTTATATCAAAAACTCAAAATTATCTAGAATAATTTGGAGCTTCTTTTGTAATTGTTACGTTGTGTGGATGACTTTCAGTGATTCCACTTGACGTGATTCTAATAAAACGTCCAGTTTCCTGTAAAGTCGGAATATCTTTTGAACCACAGTATCCCATTCCTGCACGAAGACCTCCAATAAATTGAAGCATACTTTCGTTTAATTCTCCTTTGTAAGGAACACGACCCACAATTCCTTCTGGAACTAATTTTTTTACATCATCTTCAACATCCTGGAAATAACGATCTTTTGAACCCGTTTGCATTGCTTCAACAGATCCCATTCCGCGGTACGATTTGAATTTTCTTCCTTCAAAAATAATAGTTTCTCCTGGAGATTCTTTTGTTCCTGCTAATAAAGAACCTAACATTACACAGTCAGCACCGGCAGCGATCGCTTTAGGAATATCTCCTGTATAACGAATTCCACCATCTGCAATAACTGGAACTCCAGTTCCTTTAATTGCCGCAGCAACTTCTAAAACTGCTGAGAATTGAGGAAAACCAACACCTGCAACAATACGTGTAGTACAAATAGAACCAGGTCCAATTCCAACTTTTACACCATCGGCACCATTTTCTACTAAATATTTAGCAGCTTCTGGAGTTGCAATGTTTCCAACAATTACATCTATTTGAGGGAATTTTGATTTTACTTCTTTTAAAGTATTCACTACACCTTCTGTATGTCCGTGAGCTGTATCGATAATAATTGCATCTACACCAGCAGCGACTAAAGCTTCAGCTCTTTGAACTGCATCTCCAGTTACTCCAATTGCAGCAGCAACTCTCAAACGACCAAAAGAATCTTTATTTGCGATTGGTTTCTGAGTCAATTTTGTAATATCTCTAAACGTAATTAAACCAACTAATTCGTTTTTAGCATTTACAACTGGTAATTTTTCGATTTTGTGCCCTTGTAAAACAACTTCAGCTTGTTCTAATGAAGTTCCTTCTGCAACAGTTACCAAGTTTTGACTTGTCATAACCTCAACAATTGGTCTTGCACCGTTTTTTTCAAAACGTAAGTCACGATTGGTTACAATTCCTTTTAAGATTTTGTTTTCGTCAACGATTGGAATACCACCGATTCCGAATTCTTTCATTGCATTTTTTGCATCAGCGATAGTAGAAGTTAATGGTAATGTTACCGGATCGATAATCATTCCTGCTTCAGCACGTTTTACTTTTCGAACTTTTCCTGCTTGTTGTTCGATAGTCATATTTTTATGTAAAACACCAATTCCTCCTTCTTGCGCCATAGCAATTGCCATTGCACTTTCTGTAACTGTATCCATAGCAGCAGATACAATTGGAACGTTTAATGTGATGTTTCTTGAGAATTTTGATTTGATACTCACTTCGCGTGGAAGCACATTCGAGTAGTTAGGTACTAATAATACATCGTCGTAAGTTAAACCTTCGCCGATAATCTTGGAGTTGTGTGCTATCATGTTGCAATTTCTAGTTGAATTGCGTGCAAATGTAGTGAATAAATTGCTAACTTAAATACTAAGTTATTCATAAATTTAACTTTACAGGAAAATACTTATGTTTTAAATTCCAAAAAATAAATTCCAAATTCCAGTAAAAATCTAGATAAAAACTAGTTAATGGAATTTGGAATTTATTTTGAACGATCTTTAATCTTTCGAATCCTTTATTATGAAGTTGAATCCAAATTGAAAGGCGATGCTATTGGCTTTAGAAACATCTCTGTACTCGAAAATATTATCTACCAAAGCATACATATTGAATTTTCCTAGTGTTCCAGAAACTCCTAAACCAACATTTGTTTTAGAATATGGATCTATTGTATAAGTAGCTTTTACGTCTAATTTTTCTAAAATACTTCTTTTATAAAAAGCAGTCAAAGCCATATAAGGATCATTTGTTGGCATTGTCATAACAAACAATTGTCCTCCAACTGAATTTAAATATCTTTTTTCATCTGGAACTTTACAGTTACACTCTCCATCATATCTTGATTCGCCAAAAGAATATTGAATAGAAGAATTAAATTTTACTGGGCGCCAAGTGGTGTATTTGTTATATAGTTTTTCTTCTGGAATAGCTTTTTCAAAATCATCAATGATATCTTTAGGTTCATCAAAAGAACCAAAAATCGGATTTATTCCATCATATTGATATTGTCCTTTATACCGTCTTGTTTCGACATCTTTAGATTGTCTTATAAAACCAACATCGAGTATACTGGCAGTAAGCTGTAAATTATCTTTAATATAATACGTTAACCCGGCATCAAATCCTAAACCAAGACTTCCGTTAAGAAAAGTATTTCGGGCGATGTCACTAGGAACACTTCCTTCGTATTCGTCTTTTGTAAATTTAGCTATACCAGCAGTTTTCAATTCTAAATTTGACTGGATTATTTGAGTGTACATATTGGCACCATCACCTTGTCCTGTAAATATATAGCCTGAATTTTTTGTTGAAGTGGCATTGGCACCGCTTGAATAAATTTTAGCACGTCCTCCTAATACAAGTTTTTTATTCAGCTTTTTATGAAACCCGACGTGAAAGACAGAAAGCACTTCGGCACGGACATTTAAATCGCCTAGATTAAAAGATTTTCCAATATAATTTCTATTTCCATCAACCGCTAAAATGGCAATATCTTTTGGGAAATACATTAAGAAATCAAATTCCTGATAAGCTCCAAATGAAACATAGGACTGACTTTCTTGGCCTCCTACTCTGAATCCGCCAGAAAATATCTCCAATTGCTGATTTACCTGTGTCTTGTCATTTGATGCCGACTTATTAATGATATTCCGAACCTTATCATTAAAATCTACACCATTATTTACAAACAAATCATAGGCACTAAAACTCTGAGAGCCTGTATTAACCGAAACTCCTGAAAGAAGCGGAACGCCAAAATAATATTTGTATGAAACATCAGCACCTGGATTTACAAGTGATGATTGTGGAATTGACGTAAAATTGTACAGAATTTGTTTATTTTGGGCAAAACAAGAAAATTGCACAATGAATATTAAACCTAAAAGTGCTTTTCTCATTCTATTTTCATATAAGCGGTTGCGCCTGATTTTAACTTTAAATTACCTGAGACACCAACCGCTCCAGGTTCGATAGTTACAGCAAAACTAACTTTTACTGTTCTTTTTAGTAACGCAAGTCTCTCTCCTTCAAAAACTTCTGTTGTATAGGTTTTAGTACTTGAGCCACTCACATATGGCGGTACATTTAAAGTAATCGTTTCCAATGTTTGATTATTTTGATCAACTAGCATCACTTCGACTTTAAAAGCTCTATTTACAGTATTTTCGATTTCAAAATCAAGCTCGGCTTTTGTCAGTCTTTCGTTTAGAAATCTATTTTTAAAAACATCAAAATCTTCAGTAACTTCTGGTATTTGATAACCACTTCCATCGCCTGTAATATCATTTGCTTTAAGATCAAAATAAGCTAGGTTTGCAACAAAAACTGGTTCAATTTTAAAATTATTAACCTGATCAAAATCTAAATCACTTGAACAGGAGAGAAATAAAACTGCAGAGAATAAAACCGTAACAATTCTATGTATAATATGAGGCTTCATGTATTTTTATTTGAATAAATTAAAACGATTTTTTTTTAAACATATTGTTTAAATATACGGAAAATTCTCTCTTTTTTAGTGAAATTTTCCAAATAATTTAGACGCCTCATTATAAGCACTTTCAAAACTTAAAGAGTTTAAACCCGTAACTTTTTTATTGGCGGTAAAATAAGAGACAAGTTTTTCTGTCGGCATGTTTCCTGTTAATTTATCAGTCGCCATCGGACAGCCGCCAAAACCTTGAATGGCTCCGTCAAAACGAATGCATCCAGCTTTTGATGCAGCGTCAATTTTTTCGAACCAACTTTCTGGCGTTGTGTGCAAATGTGCTCCAAATTCGATTTCAGGATATTTCGGAATCAGATTAGAAAATAAATATCTGATTACATCTGGCGTAGAGCTTCCAACAGTATCTGAAAGCGAAAGAATCTTCACCCCCATTCCTGCCAATTTCTCTGTCCATTCTGCTACAATCTCGACATTCCACGGATCTCCGTAGGGGTTTCCAAAACCCATTGAAAGGTACGTTACAACTTCTTTCTTTTTTTTATCGGCAACTTCTAGAATTTCTTCCAAAGTGATTAAAGATTCTGCAATAGTTTTGTGGGTATTACGCATCTGAAAATTCTCTGAAATAGAAAAGGAAAACCCAAATATTGAATCTGCTCATATTCTGAAGCCTTAATTGCTCCCTGCGTATTGGCAATAATAGAAAGTAGTTTGCTTGTAGTTTGAGATAAATCGAGCCGCTCTAAAACAGCTGCGGTATCCTGCATCTGCGGAATAGCTTTTGGAGAAACAAAACTCCCAAAATCAATAGTATTAAAACCTACTCGAAGCAAAGCTTGTATGTAGGAAACTTTATTTTGAGTCGGAATAAAATCTCTAATGCCTTGCATGGCATCTCTTGGACATTCGATAATTTTGATTTCTTTATTCAAAGCTTATTCATTTGTAAAGGCTAAGTTAGTTTCTTTTTAATGAAATAAAAATTATGTTTTTGTGTTTTTTTTTTGAACCATATAAGAAATATAAGTCCATTAAATTGAACTGTATAGTTTTACTTTTTTTCGAAATTAATACATTATATATCGTAGAAACACACTGTAGTTCGTCTACAGAAAGAGAATTCACCATGTTGGACATGAAAATATAAAAAACCTAGAGTGCATTGCTAAAGTTTATTTCATCTCTTTATTACATAAAATTGTAATTAAAACAATTATTACACAAAAACGTAATATTTATAATTATTACCAAAAAGTGTAATAATCAAATTTATTACTTATATTTGTAATAGAAAGTTTATTGTTTTTTAATTATATTTGGTTATGACTAGCGTAATTACAGGCGACATAATTGGTTCAAGACAGCAAAAATCAGAGCATTGGGTCGAAGATCTTAAAAAAATATTAGCTCCATTTGGTCTAACACCAAGTCAATGGGAAATTTATCGCGGAGATGAATTTCAGATTGAAGTTTCTAATCCTGAAGATGCTTTATTGGTTGCCATTTTAATAAAAGCACGTTTAAGAGCCTTAAAATCGGATGCTAGAATGAGTATTGGTTTTGGAGACAAAACACACAATGCACAAAGAATTTCTGAAAGTAATGGTACTGCTTTTATACATTCTGGAGAACTTTTTGAAACTTTAAAAAAACAGAAAGTAACTCTGGCTTTGCGAACTGGCGATTTAGGTTTTGATGAAAAAATAAATTTAATGTTGCAGCTGGCTTTAACTTTTATGGACAGCTGGCTGGTGCAATCTGCAGAATTTGTTGCTGTTGCAATAGAAAATCCTACTTTATCTCAGGAAGAATTAGGACAAAAATTAGGTATTAACCAAGCTGCCGTGAGCCGAAGACAAAAACGCGCTCAGTTTGATTTGGTTATGAATTTGGATCGATATTTTAGAACACAAATTAAACAACTTACAGCCTCATGATTTTATTTGTAAAACTACTTTTAGCTCATTTATTAGGAGATTTTATCTGGCAGCCTAATTCTTGGGTAGCTGATAAAGAGATCAAAAAACATAAAAGTATTTACTTATATGTTCATATTTTACTTCATGGTGTTTTGGCAGCAATTCTTGCGGCTGAAGTAAGTTTTATACCTTACGCCATTTTAATTGCAGTTACACATGGCATTATCGATTTGATCAAATTAAATTTTCAGAAAACAAACACGAAACGTACTTGGTTTGTAGTAGATCAAATGGCACATATTTTAATTCTAATTGCTGTTGTCCTACTTTACGAAAATAAAAGCATAATCTATTTTTGGCAGAATAATGAATTTTGGATTTTATTTACCGGAATAGTATTGGTCACAAAACCTGCTTCAATTTTTATCAAAACCATTATTTCAATATGGAGTCCAGAAGATCAAAGCCAAAAAGACAATTCTCTTGCCAGTGCAGGAAACTACATTGGCATACTAGAACGTCTTTTGGTGGTTTGTTTCATTTTAACTGGACATTTTGAAGCCATAGGATTTTTATTGGCTGCAAAATCTATTTTTCGATTCGGAGACTTAAAAGAAGCCAAAGACCGAAAACTTACCGAATATGTAATGATTGGTACTTTAATTAGTTTTGGAACTGCAATTATTGTTGGACTTTTAATCCAAATGATTCTTTTACAATTGCCCTAAAACTTTTTTATTGATTGCTTTGATCAACGCTGGTCCTTCGTAAATAAAACCAGTATACAATTGAACTAAACTTGCTCCTGCATTTAGTTTTTCGATAGCATCGTCTGCAGAATGAATTCCGCCTACTCCAATAATAGGGAATGCTTTATTGCTTTTTTCCGAAAGGAAACGAATAACTTCTGTAGAACGTTTGGTTAATGGTTTTCCAGATAATCCTCCTGTCTCAGATTGATTAGAAGATTGCAACCCATCTCTCGAAATTGTAGTATTTGTAGCAATTACACCCGCAATCTGCGTTGTTTTTACAATATCTATAATATCTAATAACTGCTCATCTGTTAAGTCTGGAGCAATTTTTAAAAGTATTGGTTTTACTTTTTGCGTACTTGTTTTTTGCTTTTCAACATTTCTATTTTGCAAAGTCTGCAATAAAGCTGTCAAAGGTTCTTTGTCTTGTAAAGCTCTTAAATTTGGTGTATTTGGCGAACTTACATTCACAACAAAATAATCTACATGATTTAACAAAGCATCAAAACAAATGATATAATCCTTAACGGCATCTTCGTTATCCGTAACTTTATTTTTTCCGATATTTCCTCCGATTAAAACGCCCGAATTTTTCTTCAAACGCTCCACAGCTTCTAGAACGCCGCCATTATTAAATCCCATTCGGTTAATAATTGCCTGATCTTCTTTCAATCGAAATAAACGTTTTTTTGGATTTCCTTCTTGTCCAACTGGTGTTACTGTTCCGATTTCGATAAAACCGAAACCAAAATCACTAAGTTCTTTGTACAATTTGGCATCTTTATCAAATCCTGCAGCAAGTCCAACTGGATTTTTAAATTTGATTCCGAAAACTTCTCTTTCTAATCGCGCATCTTTTACTTCATAAATTGATTTAATAATCGCCGAAACGCCTGGAATTTTTGAAATGAATTTTACAAAAGAAAAAGTAAAGTAATGCACTTCTTCAGGATCAAACCAAAAAAGTATCGGACGAATTATCAATTTATACATAAGAGTTGTGTTGTTGTTTTTTCGGATGCAAATTTAAATATTAAAGTTTAAAAAGTTGCCTTTTTACAAAAAACAGTTTTTTGTGAAATTTTTCTACTATTTTTTCATAACTTTATTCGATATAAAACATTGAATATGAAAAATATAGCTCAAAAAACAAGAAAATCAGCAGTGTTATGTCTGATCGGAACATTTTTCCTTATTTCAATTGATAGTTTAGCCCAGCGTCATCGTGCCGGTGGAATAAACAGATCGGGCGGAACAACTCAAACCAGGCCTGCAAGACCCGCAATTCAGACCAAACCTAATCTCAATCGACAAACTACCAGACCAGCTTCTACAACGAGACCCGGCTCTAATAATTCTGGTACAAAAGTAACTAGACCTTCTAATAATTCGAATGCAAATATTAACAACAGATCCAATACTACAAACAGAAATAATACTATTAATAGAAACAGCGGTAACAGAAATACAAATATTAGCGGGAATACTCGAAATGTAGATCGAAGCCGAGATATTACAATAAACAACAATCGAAATACGATTGTACGCAGAAATACTGTGATTTACACACGACCTCCATATATACATGGTGGGTATAGATATTATGGTTATCATCCTTATTATTACCATCCGTACAGACCTTATTATTGGGGACCAGTTTGGCATCCTTGGGGATTTTTTGTCGCAACTTTAGCCGTTACAGCAATTGTAGTTAGTGTCGAAAGTCAGCAATATCATTACGACCAAGGAGTTTGGTATGCGCCGTCAAACGGAGGTTATACAGCTGTACCTGCACCCGTTGGAGGAACTGTAAACAATATTCCGAGCGGAGCACAAACCGTTAATACAGGCACTGTAAACAATTATTATTACGGCGGTACTTATTATGAAAAAGACGGAAACAACTACAAGGTTGTGGCTCCAACTGCGGGAACAATTGTAGAAAGCCTGCCTGAGGGTGGTGAAGAAGTTACAATGGGCGATGTAAAATATATTAAATTTGGAGAGACGTACTATCAGCCTGTACAAATAGACGGGAAAGATAAGTACGAAGTGGTTCTTGTTGAGCAAGATAAATAGAAAATATTTAATTTTATTAATTCTATAAAATTAGTATAATTATAAAAGTAATTTTTATAATTTTATGCCTTCTATTGTAAACCCTTACAAGTTCAAAAAAACAACCATGAAAAAGAAAACCTTTTGGATTTTTGCCATACTCACATTGTCCATAATTTCAATCGCTTACAGTTACACCAGATTTTCAGTTAAAGAAGAAAAAAAGGCTGCAGAATGCCATGAAATACCAGTTAGTATAGAATCTGAATTTAAACCAACTATCGAAAATAAATTCAAACCCGTAGCAAAAGCGCCAAAGGGAATGGTTTGGATTCCAGGTGGTGAGTTTTCTATGGGAACAAATGTTGAAGACGAAAGTTTATGCGGCATAAAAGGTGTTACAAAAGATGCTGCGCCTATTCATCGCGTTTATCTGGATGGTTATTATATGGATGAAACAGAAGTAACCAACGAAGAATTTGAGAAATTTGTAAATGCGACTGGCTATGTAACGGTTGCTGAACAAAAACCAACTAAAGAAGAGTTTCCAACTGCAAACGAAGCTGATTTAATCACGGGTTCTGTGGTATTTACTCCTACCCCTTCTGCTGTAGATTTAAACAATTTTCTGCAATGGTGGCGTTATGAACCAGGAGCCGACTGGAAGCATCCCGAGGGTCCTCAAAGTTCCATTAAAGGAAAAGAAAAATATCCTGTGGTTCATGTAGTTTATGAAGATGCGGAAGCGTATGCAAAATGGGCAGGAAAAAGGCTTCCAACAGAGGCAGAATGGGAATTTGCAGCGCGTGGCGGAAAAACTGGAAATCTGTATGCTTGGGGAAATGATTTAAAACCTAAAGGAAAATTTCAGGCTAATATTTATCAAGGACACTTCCCAATAAAAGATGGCGATACTGGCGAAGACGGATTTAAAGGAATTGCACCAACCAGACAATATGCTCCAAATAATTACGGTTTATATGATATAGCCGGAAATGTCTGGGAATGGGTTCATGATTGGTACAGTATTGATTACTACAAATCATTAGCGGAAAGCGGTAAAACTGTTAAAAATCCGCAAGGGCCTGATGCGTATTACGATCCAAATGATCCATCACAAATAAAACGCGTACATCGCGGCGGTTCATTTTTATGTACCGATCAATATTGTACTCGATATATGGTTGGAACGCGAGGAAAAGGCGAAATTAGATCTGCAGCCAATCATGTTGGTTTTAGATGTGTAAGAAGTATTTAAACAATTAAAAAAATATCATTAGGGATTCTATAGAGTCCCTTTTTTTATTTATTCAGATAAAGGAAGCTAATTTTTCAGCAGAAAAAATTTTCTATCTTTGCTAAAAACTCAAAGAAATGCAACACATCATAGATCGTTTTATCAGTTATGTAACAATTGATACAGAATCAGATCCAAATTCTCAAACAACACCAAGCACACAAAAACAATGGAATCTTGCCAATAAATTAGTTGAAGAACTAAAGGCAATTGGTCTTGAAGATGTTACTATCGATGACAAAGCCTATATCATGGCAACGCTTCCAAGTAATGTAGAGCATGAAGTGCCAACTATTGGTTTTATTTCTCATTTTGATACGTCTCCTGATTTTAGCGGTGCTAATGTGAAGCCTCAAATCATCGAAAATTACGATGGAAAAGATATTGTTTTGAATGCAG
>NZ_CAMLIX010000084.1 GCF_946479975.1 uncultured Flavobacterium sp. | reverse complement strand
GTCTCTATCGAAAATTCCGTTTACTCGGGTTAAGGTCGCGTTCATTCCGCCTAAAGCTGCAGTTTTTGTACCGCCAAAATAAGCTGCATATTCTCCTGTACAAGATAATGCTAATCGAAGTGTTTTAAATTGTTTGGCATTTGAAGCCGTTTTCGCAGTAGTTCCTGTTTTATTCTGAGAAAGTGAATTTATGGTTTTACATTCTAAACGCGCTTTTGAAGATGCATCATCTTCGGATTTAAATAAAACATATTCTGCCTTATTATCAGGATTTTGCTCTATATATTCTGTCGGTTTGGCTGCTCTAAAAACCATTGTCTGCATTCCGATTGGTGCGACACTAAAATGGATTTCAGCATTTTTATCGTCTATTCCTATTCCCTGATACGCTCTAATTTCTGGATATTTGGCTTGTAATTCAGGATCAAAATTGGAGGATTCCCAAACCGAAAAACGTTCTAAAGTTCCGTCTGCGTCGGGGATCGTAATTTCTGTTTTAGTATTTGAAGAAAATTTACTTGTTGTAGAAGCAAGTTTTGAACTTAATAAAGCTGCATTTAATTTAAAATACAATTTACCAGAATCTGTTGCATTTGCTTTTCGCGAAAACGAAGATGTAGAAGTTATCTTCTGCCATAAGACGTCATTTTGAGCGCTTACTCTTACAAAGCAGAAAATAAAAAATAGATAAAGCAGTCCTTTTTTCATACTATCAAATTGTGGCTTCAAAATTACTTCAATTAATTTAGATTGTGCAATATATAAGACAATTAATATAATTTGATCTACGAGTTGGCTTATTTTAAACAAAAAGTACTTAGATCTTGGCTAAAATTCAATTTTACAGCATTAAATTTAAGACAGAATAGTATAAATTTGCAGCATCTTAAATAATTTGTTTTGAAGCTCTTTCATTCTATAAACGATTTTCAGTCAACCAAGAAAACAATCTTAACTCTTGGAACTTTTGACGGCGTACATATTGGTCACAAAAAAATTCTGGAAAGAATTACACAAAATACTGAAAACGGGAAATACGAAAGTCTGGTTCTTACCTTTTTTCCGCATCCTAGAATGGTTCTTCAGGAAAAATCGGAAATAAGACTTCTTAATACAATCACTGAAAAAATAGAACTTCTTGAAGAAACTGGTATTGAAAATCTAATTGTTCATCCGTTTAACGAAAGTTTTTCTCGACTGACAGCAGAAGAATTTGTTCACACTATTTTGGTAGATAAATTTCAAATTCAAAAAATAATTATTGGACATGATCATCGTTTTGGCCGTAACAGAACCGCCAATATCGACGATTTGATTGCTTTTGGAAAAGAATACGGATTTGAAGTGGAACAAATTTCGGCAGAAGAAATTCAAGATGTTTCGGTTAGCTCAACCAAAATCAGAAAAGCTTTGAACGAAGGCAATATGGCTTTGGCAAACGAATATTTAGGTTACGACTATTTCTTAAACGGAACGGTTGTAAAAGGAAAACAATTGGGCAGAACGATTGGTTTTCCTACGGCAAACATTCATATTGAAGAAGACTATAAGCTGATTCCGAAAATTGGTGTTTATGTAGTAAAAGCTGTAGTGAATCAAGAAATTGTTTACGGGATGATGAATATTGGCTTTAATCCGACGGTTAATGGAGAAAAGCAGACTACAGAAGTTCATCTTTTTAATTTTGACAAAGATATTTACGATCAAAACATTAAAGTTTCGTTGCTGCATTATATTCGCGAAGAGCAGAAATTTGGTTCGATAGATGCGCTAAAAGCACAGCTTCATCAAGATCAAAATGAGGCTTTGGCTTTTGTTAACCTTCTTTAAAAAAAGCGAATCATATAGTTTCTGCCGTTTTTAAATCATCGTAGTTATTTTTTTAGTAAATTTGATAGCACACTGTTTTTCAAATATTTACCACTAACTTCTTTAAAAATAACCACTATGAAACTACCTAAAGAATTTACCAACGGTTTTTTGATTTTTCTCGGAATTGGCATTTATTTTTTATTGATGAACGTTCTAGGTCTAGCACATTTATTTTATTTAAGAACACTTAATGTATTCTTTATATTTTATGGTGTCAACAGGACCATGCAAATGAACCTGCATGAGGGAGAAACAAATTTTGTATCTAACGCTGTTTCAGCAATGGCAACTTCTGTTGTCGGTGTTTCTATGAGCGTGTTTGGCTTACTGGTTTATAGTTATGCCCGAGGCGGAGATTCGTATGTAAGAACGTTATCTGAAACGTTTATGTTTGGAGGAAATCCATCGGTTCCAACTTACTGCATTTGTTTATTATTTGAAGGAGTTGCTTCGTCTGTCATTGTTACTTTGATGATGATGCTGTACTGGAATAATAAATATGCAGCCGATTAATCAATTAAAATAAACACAAAATATTTAAACACTCTAAAATCTTATCAATCATCTGATTTTAGGGTGTTTCTTTTTTGATCAAATCTTCCAATTCAAAAACAAGATCTTAATATTCATATCTGAAAATGAATTAGAAAGGAATTATGTCTTCGATTAAATCAAAAATTTAATCGAAAGAGTTAATAAATCTCCTGAAATATTTTTAAATTGCTTGAACCACAGAGTTATATGCAATTTTTTTATTAAGAAAATGAAATTAAAAGAAATAGAAAGGGTAAAAAAAATCTCGAAAGAGGACTTTATTTCCCAATATGTAAAGAAGCAAATTCCAGTAGTTGTTGAGGAGCTGACCGAAGACTGGCCGGCTTACAACAAATGGAAATTATCCTATATTAATGGTATCGCTGGAGATATCACTGTGCCTTTGTATGACGATCGTCCTGTAAACCATCAGGAAGGATTTAATCAAGCTCATTTAAAAATGAAAATGAGTGAGTATATCAATCTTCTTGAATCAAAGCCTACCAACTACCGTATTTTTCTTTATAATTTAATGAAAGATGTGCCAACGCTAAAAAACGATTTTTTATGGCCGGATATTGGTTTAAGATTAGTCAAACAATTGCCAATGCTATTTTTTGGAGGAGAAAATGCAAGGGTATTTATGCATTATGATATTGATTATTCTAATATTCTGCATTTTCATTTTCATGGAGAAAAACAATGTATGATTTTTGCTCCAGATCAATCGAAATACATGTACAAAGTTCCGCACGCTTTAATTTCGAGAGAAGACATTGATTTTGACAATCCGGATTACGAAAAATTTCCTGCACTTAAAAATGCAGAAGGTTTTATTACCAATCTAAAACATGGAGAAATGCTCTATATGCCCGAAGGTTATTGGCATTATATGAAATATTTAACACCGGGATTTTCGATGAGTCTTCGTGCGTTTCCACGAAACATTGTCAATTTATCCAAAGCCGCATACAATATTTTTATAATGCGTCATTTTGATATTATGATGCGAAAAATAAAAGGTCAAAAATGGATTGATTACAAAAATGAAAAGGCCATCACGAATACAAATGAAAATTTGAGGCGGTCTGCGTAATTATAAAAGATTGTTTCAAATGAAAAACCTTGGCTCTGGAGCCAAGCTTATATCTTTGACTGGGTTTGAAGTACTGCAAGCTGAATTGTTTTAAAAAGTCGGTTACTAAATATTTCTCCATGCCGTTTTGCATAATCGCTTTTATGTATAATGGTATCAGGAAGTCTATTGTCTGGTTTATAAAAAGTATTAATGAACCAATCAGCAATTTCTAGTTCCTCTTTTTCGTATTGCCATTCTTTTTTTGCTAATTCAAGAGCTGTTTTATGAAATGCTGTTGTAATGTGAAATGCTAAGTTATCTGAAGATTGAGGCGGAATTATTTTATGCAGATAGCAAAATTGAGTAAAAGTGCATAGTTGTATTGTCGCTTCTTCAAAATTAACATGATTCATTTGATTGTGAACTTTGGCATAAGGTATTTTGGCATAATTACCATTCTTTTCATAAGTAGCAGGAATATTATTCCATCCAAGAAAAGTGATGTTTTGTAGTATGCCTATAAACTTTGTATGATTGAATTGAGCATCTGAAAAATTTAAGTTTTTCAATGTTCCATTTAATACACAGTGTTCAAATAAACATTGAGAAAAAGTATTTTGTCGTTGCCATTTTGTTTCTGCAAAAGTGCAATTCATAAAAGCAAGACTATTGAATCCGCAGTTGGAGAATGATGATTTAGTAAAAGTGCATGATTTAAAGGTACAATTATCCCAAAATCTTGTATCATTTTCAAATTTTGATCCATCAAAATTACAGTCAATAAAATGACAATTAAAAAAATGTATAGTGCTGAATGCCGATTCCGAAAAATTAGCATTCAACACCGTAATATCTTTTATATTGTCAGACGGTTTGTATATATCAAGATCATATTTGTTACTAACTATGCCTCTCAGATCAATTTTCCCGTAATAAACTCCAAAAGGAGAATCAGAAAAATTTTTGCTTTCGCTTAGAAAGTCAGCCATTGTAACATCATTCTTTTCAAAATGTATTAGCCATCGATCTTTGTTATTTTTCATCTATAATTACTGTTTATTTAAAACTTATTATTGGTTTTTCAAACGTAACGTGTGTACGTTATTTTTTATGTTTTATAAAAGATGTTGATGCTCTTATCAATTGATTCATTGCTTATCATTTTCATAGATCCTTTTCCCTTCAGGAAAGAATCTATTGAGCCATAGCTGACGTGCATTGTGTGGCAGATGCGAAGTAAAAGGATATCCAGGCTGATAACTAAGTCCATCCACACTTACATTTTTGGTCATGGGTTCCGTATCTCGCAAGGGAGCTAATATTTTTCCAAGTGCCTGGTACTCTTCCATAGTATCTCCGTTTTGCACATCTCCAATTCTGGGTGCATCGCCTAAGCGTATGCCTATTGTGCCATTTGGATAATTGTGCAGATTTACCTGCGGTATTGAGTCAAGAGATTTTTTTAAGTTACTTTCTCCGCCCATTTTTTCTACAAAGTCTAGTCCTAATAATGTAATCCATCCTATATCTGGCAGACCATAATAAGATGCTATTCTATGCGCTAATGATGGGTGCATGAATCCGGGATGATTTTGTAGCCATTGGCTAAATCGATATGCAACTTGGTATTCATAATAGTCTGTCCATGAAAATCCATAGCCAATATAACCTGATGTAAGTGCATATGAAGCAAGAGATTCTTGAAGCAGTTGTTCCAATCCCTGCAGGCCGTTTTCGCTGTACCAGCTAAGCGGCAGGTTTATGCGTACTGTAGAATGCGGACGTTTTACTTTGCTGTATTCTTGATCAAATGAGGGCGTACATTGTTCCTTAATGGTAGATCCGTTATTGAACAAAGCAACTATTCCGCCACTCTTTCTACGTTTGAAATTCTGCATTTCTGCAGGCAGGCTTTCAAAATGTGCAGGCATTATTTTTTTTGGTCTTGCCTGATCTCCGTCTAGTACGCTAAATTTCACATCATTTTTAAATCTTGCAAGGAATGCATTATACGGCCCAAGCATGTCGGGTGCATCAGGTACACCGAGGTCTACTTCTGAAAACAAAGTTATAGACAGACATGGCTCGCAAATTGTTATACCATCATGTTCCATAAAAAAGTTGTCCAAGTTGGGTATGTTTTCCATTTTGTATATTTTTTCAGTTCAAGTTTTTGATACGTTTTGTTGATGTTTTTTAATCTATCTGTATCTCTCGTATTCAACTATTCCTCCAGCTTCAAAGTATTACTTTCAAAAAACAGTTCGTTGTGTTCGCCAATTACACGATTTATAAGCTATAGTATCTAATTTCAATATTCCGTTTTCTTCTATCATATCATATCTCACCTCATTTGCTACTATTTTTTGTTTAGTATGCAAAGAATATCCTTTCTTATTTTTTTCGACTTTTGTAATTTCTGCATCATGGGCAGGTGGTTCTCCAAAATGTAGATTAATCAATCTTGATTGACCTTTTTCTAATGTTTTTGTCGACAAATATTTATTGAATATTTTTTCCAGTTCCTGTTTCCTAGACAATGTATTTTCATCATTGGCAATGCTCTGCAAATCTTTATTTGCTATTGCATTCCATTTATTTTCCCATTCCATCATTTCCTTCAAGTATTGAGTTAAATGAGTTATATAATTTTCTTCGGTCATAATTTTTCATCTTAATATTACAGCTTAAGCATTACCTTACTTTACCAAAATCAATCTTAATTTTTTTACTCAGCAGTCCGCATATCATTAATAAACAAAAACCAAAAATCTCTAAACAGTCTTCAAAAAAACTTTTATTCACCATAGAATAAAATGTGTTTAGTACTATAGCTATTAATACCGTAACTAGAGTAGCATACCAAAATGGAATAATTGTACAGCCCAATCCTGTAAATAGTAATACTATTATCAAACCTATAATTGACGTGCGGTAATGTGCTGACAAAAAGTATTTTTCAACTCTTTGATAGGTTCCATATGGCTGTCGATATAGAAGTATATTCTTTAGCATTTTAGAAGTTTCTTTCACAATTACTCGATGAAGAAAGTATGCGATTATTATCAATAATATATTCCATAAAATGACATATATATTGAATGAATCTGCAGCAATATTTTGGGCTGTTTTATTGGCTATTTTGTGTGCAAGAATTTTTACCATCTGTTTCATTTAGCATTTTATCTTACTTAGGCACTGTTTTGTGTAATTACTGTAGTTCAACAATGGCTTTTATAATTTCTAATACTTGCGTTGTGGGCAATGTAAGTCTTTGACTTTCACCTCGCTTATTGTTTATCAATATCAGTTCGGCGTGCAATCTGGTATTAAAAACCATGGTGCCTTTTAATAGTGCTTCGGTTGTTCTCCTTTCTTTTGGCGTAAAACTAAATTTATCCTCTACATTGAATGCCTTTAATTGGTTGTTTAGTCTCTTTAAATATGATTTGTCATAAAGCGAGATGCCATTTGTGTAAACATATGGAAGACTATTGAGCTGTTCTCTAATATTTTCTAGAAATGTTTTCATTGTTATAATTTTGGTGAGTTCTTATATATTCGTAATTCATTAAACGAGATAAAGAAACTCGACATTATTTAAAAAGGTTTTAACACTACTTAAACATATTTAGTAGCTGGCATGATTAAGCAGTAAAGCAACAAGAAACAGTCTATAAAAAAATTAGTCCCCGAAATTATAAGAAAACAATTAAGTATTGTCAAAAGACATGTAATAATGAGGACCGCGCTCAAAAAATTAATAATTGATTTACAGGTCAACACGATAATTATTACAATAACTATTAAACCGACAGATGACGCTAACAAATGATAAGAAAATAAAAAATGAATAATTTCATGATCATCTATTGGATCTAATGGACCTATAATAGCATTAAATGCTAGTGGCACTACAATTTGAAAAATAAAACCCGCTACTAGTGCAAAAAATTCTATTGTGGGGCGGTCTAACTTAGGAATTTTAATCATATTTTAATATCTTATAATGTTATTTTTAATTGGAAAGATTTTTAGCTTTACGCTTAACTTTTTATTATTTTTGTTACTCTATTCGTAAGTTCTCCATGAAAGTTTGTACCAGTAAGAAGGCCTTGCGTTACTTGAGTTTCTACATCAGCATAATGGAAGACTATTGAGCTGTTCTCTAATATTTTCTAGAAATGTTTTCATTGTTATAATTTTGGTGAGTTCTTATAAATTCTTAATTCGTTAAACGAGATAAAGAAATTCGACATTATTTAAAAAGGTTTACCTTACACTGCCCAAACCGAGATCACGGTGGCCAAACAGCCCACAAACCATTAAAAGACAAAAACCTAAAATTTTTAAACAGTCCTCTAGAAAACTAGTATTAATAATTATATAGATTAAATTGAGTATTGTACACATACATGTAATAATAAGGAGCGCATTCCAAAATTTAATGATTGATTTACAAGTCAATACGACAATTATTACAACTGCTATCAGACCGATAAATGATGTCATAAAATGATGTGATTCTACAAAATGTTTAATTTTTTGCTGTTGTTCATATTCTAATTGATCTAGTGGATCTATAATTGCCATAAATACTTGTGGTATTGTAGCTTGAAAAAAGCACGCTAAAATTACTGCCAAATCTTTTTTTATGGGGCTGTCTAACTCAGGAATTTTAATCATATTTTAATATCTTATTGCGTTATTTTTAATTGGAAAGATTTTTAGCTTTACGCTTAACTTTTTATTATTTTTTCTTACGCGTTTTTGTTTTGTTACAAAATTTCCTCTACCATGTCATAAATTTTATCTACAGAAAGTACTAGAAGTTTTGGATGTGTTTTTAGCCATTTGGCATTAAGTTCTATTAAGTTTTCTTCCTTATCTATTTCATAAAATTGGGCATTTTTCAATTTGTCTCTTGTTGGATTGGGACCAAAATACTCGTTATCTAAAAAGGCGTTTAACTCAGCGGGATTCAAGTTTTTTACTTTGGCACACTGCTCTTTAAATAGCTCTATATGAAGTTTGGCAGACATTTGCTGTAAACCGTATTCAATTAATTCATTTAATTCTGTATCCCATCCTGAATTCCATACAAATTGTGAAAACCCACCATTGTTGTATTGCGCCAGATAATAGTCTACGTAGTAGGATGCAAGGGCATCTTTAGACAATTGCTCTTCATCTGCGCCTTCTTGAAGCAATAGGTTAACAACAAAGATATTAGACCCTATTATTTCATACACGTCTGTGTCATTGTATGCAACATCTGACACTATTATGTTTTCTATTTTTTTCATTTAGTGCTTATTTAGATTTTTACTATTTCTTTTTATTTTTCCTTTTGTTTGTTATTTTTTTTCAATTTAAAAAACCACCAAAATGTTTTTTTAATAAAGCGAAAGAATCTACCTCTTCATTAAAATCTAAATCCCATCGCTCACAACTTAACCAAAAGTCTTCATACTCTGTTTTTTGTTCTAACTCATAAAAATGCCAAATGCTTTTCTTCTGTGCATCTGTTAACAGATTGTATAACTCCAGATATCTCTCTAGATAGGGACGTTTATTATCAACAATGTCATTTTCTTTTTTATACAAAGCGTGCAATACATTACCAAGTATTGAAGAAACTAAGTCTAATCGCTCTGTTAACAAAAAAGGAATGTAGAAATGCAGTCCTTTTGCATCCATAAAACAATGTCTATCAAAAGAAACTTCCTCGTTTTCTCCAAATGCATAGTCTATTTTGCGCCAGTTAATGCGTTCGTCTTTTGCTTTTAATTCTATATATCTTGCGTTATCAGGTTTATAATAATCATCAATAGCGTCTGCTTCATAATATCCTATTCCGTCACCAAGCGTTACATCTTTAAATGCTTCAATAATTTCGGCTTCCACAACTTTCCATTCTTGTTCTAATTGTTCTTCTGTAAGGTATTCTTCCAATTACTTATCTTTTATGTTTCACATTAGTTTTTAGTATTTTCAAAAAACTAAAACATTTATTTGTTTGAAAATACAACCAACTTTCCTTCTGGAGATATTCCGCTCCAACCGCAAGGAAAACCATTGTTTAAGTAAACTTCCAGTATCTGTTTCCATATTGGCGGAAAACAATTATTGGCATAACAGTTTAAAATAATCCTTATATCACGATACATTAATTCAATTAGTACACACGATTCATATTTTGTCCATTTGGCATCGGCGCCATTGAAATTTTTCGACACAAAATCAAAATAGTTGTTTTTTTGTAGGTTGTTGTTAATCCATTGATGCCATTCAAAATTTTCAGGAAATACACCTACTGAATCGCTTATTGTTTCCCATTCATCAAAGCTCTCGAATGAAGTGTTGCTCGCGTAATTAATACCAATTGTCTCATCGGTTATGATCAGATGGCTATTAACCACACCTTCATATTTTGATTTAAAAAATTCTCCTTTATTAAGAAATAGTATAAATCTACTTGCTTCTTCTTGTAATTGGTTCCAATTAGTGATACTCATGCCTGCTTTATTTTATAGTTTTTTTCTCTCGATTGCAATTTTATTTCCATAACAATCAAATAATCTATATGTGGTAATTTCTGGATCTGAGTTCAAGTAGTTTTCAGCGTCTTCGATACTGGTAAATTCTTCGTAACACTGAAATTCACCCACACTCCATATATCAAATTCTAGTGTGTATATTCCTTTTGCTATCCTTTCTTGTCTTTTTATTTCTTCGTTTTTATCAATCATAAGCTGGGTGTTGCAAGCCAGTTGTTCCAGATTCCCTTTTAAAACTGTATCCTGATATCTTTTTAAAACATTTCCAACCTCTTCTATATATTTATCATTTATTTCTTTTCCGTTCAATAAGTACTGTTTTGAAATTTCAGTTAGATATCGCTTTTTACCTGTTTTTAGATATTGCTCAAAATTTGCGTCGTAGTTTTCTTTTAAAGCGCTGTTACAATTTTTAAAAATTTCATTTTCGGGTTCCAAATTTTCGATATTATAAGTACCTATTTTTACCCAAATTGGTGTTGAAAACGTCGCCTCAAACCATATATCAAGATCTACATATTGATTATGTGTTTTGAAATGCATTTCATACGCCAGTTGTTCTTCTTCAAATTCTGAAAAACCGAATGTTTTAAGCATTTCCAAATGTTTGGTTATGTTTTCTTTTATATCTAAATATATATTAGCACTTTTCATGTCTTTTTTATTTTTTAGGATTGAAATAGTTTGTTTTCTAAAAAAGTGGCTATTCGACCAACCTAAACACTTTATTGATCTCGTTTTCTTTTATTTCTTGAATTAGTGTTTTTGTATCCGGATCTTCTTTGTGCTGTTGCAGCAAGTTTTTTATTTTTTCTGCTATGGGTTTACAATAACTTATATTGTTAAAAGGATATTCACTGTGTGCTTGAGCAAAAAAATAACTCAGCCATTTAAAATGGGTTCTGGCATTTAAAAACTTATATTCTCTATATATTTCATAAGTTTCTTTAAAAGTGAAATTTATTTTTTGCTGTAAAACATCATTAATAAAGAGATCTGTTTTTTCTACCATTTTTTCATAATACGCTTTATCCTCCAACGTAGGGACAATCGATATTTCACTTATAAACCAATCAAAATCAGGTATTTGAAGCCTCTTTAATATTAGCCCTGCAAATTCATTTTTATAATAGCTTTCGGTTATGCCATCTATTTTGTCCAGTAAATAAGTATTAATGAATGGATACGAAGCTTTATATATTTCGTAACTTTCTTTCAGAGCTTTGAAATCTTTATTATTGAAAAGCAATTTTAAATCTTTGTCTTTCCATATAAGTTCAATTTCTTGATATCCGTAGTAAAAAGCCGCAGAAACGCTTTGAAGTGCTTTTTCTTCATTGCCTAAAGCTGCATAAATGCAGGCAGTATTATGAAATATATAAGGATTGATAAAACAGGTTTTAGCTATTTTTTCAAAAACAGCTGCACCTGTATTCAAATAATCTTTATTTCCGTTTTTATTGTATAATTGAAAACAACTATAGAAATAATTGTTCATCGTTATAAGAAAAGACATATTGTATTGCCAATCATTATACTTTTTATCAAAATCAGTTGCTAACCAGTGATTCATATCATTGTAATAAATCTCTTCAGTACCTGATTTATAATCTGGATAATAATGTCTCTTTTGTTCTTGCTTTTTGCTTAGCAAAAGCTGTTTTGTATGAGCAATATATTCAGCAAGTACGGTAATACGCTCTACAATTGGTAGTGTTTTTTGCGTGTCATAGTTATGTATAATGAATTCACCATCTTTATCTTTACAGTGCAGCATAAAACAACCAGAACCCGCTCGAGCTAAATCACGAAGACCATTTTCATCACAAAAACCCTGTGCTGTTGGAGATATAATTTCGAAACTAGAAGCATCTATATCTGGCAGCAAATTTTCCCCTGCATATACTTTTGTTTTGCTGTATAAAAGTATGTTTCTATAAAAGTAGCCGCTGTCGTTTATTTTGTATAGACCAATGTCAGTCTTTAGCAGTTGTTTCCCTACGAAATAAATATGGTTTTTATCTTCGCCTACATGTTCACTAATCATTTTATAACTTGCTCCATCAGAGTTAGGATAAGGCTCAAGGCTCTCGTTATAAACCCTTTCTGCAGAGGAGTAAAAAACAGCTTCATGTTTCTGCCACTTTTTAAATTTTGAAGGATCGGTTTTTATGTATTTATTACCAATAATTACTCCTCTATCATCACAAAGTCCATAAACTGTCTGGCGTAACTGCTGCAAATCAATTTCACTAAAAGCTATCATTCCGTCCAACTGTGAACAGTGATAAAACTGCTGGCCATTATAAAAATAACCTTTAAAAAGTTGTATCGGATTTTCTAGAGTTGCAGTATGCAGATTATTCTTTAAGTTTTTTATACGTTGATGCTCCTGCAATTGCGCTACTTTTTTTACAATACTTTTATCTACAATTTTAGGCAGAATAAATGCCATGTCGGCATCTACATTCTTAAAAAAAAGCTTGTCAGCATCTTTTCCAAAGCTTTTTATTTCTTCTTCGGTGAGTGGTTTTTCCTCCCATTTTTTTTCTTGTATGCTTGCGCAATAAGCAAAATCATCTGGAGAACAATTTAAGCTATCACGAGTCGCGATAAGATAACCTTTGCTTTCATCATCTAAATAAGATGTTATATTTTTGAATAAGGAAAGTATTGGATGTGATAAAATAAAATTTCTATCTCCATAATGAAAGTAACTAAAAGAGTACAATGCGTTTTCCTTTTTAATATATTTGAAGACGAAAATATCTTTGCCATCTTCTGTAATAGATTCAAATATTTCTTGTGACATTACTGAAACAGCTTCTTTACGTAGAAACTTTTTATAGTTGTCTTCGCTGATGTTTATTTTAGCAATTATGCCTACTGGTTGTGACATTTTTAATTGGGTTTTAAATAGTTTGTTTTTCTGTAAATCTGAATTTTGAATCAACTTATAGTATCCTTAATTATACTTTATGAGTAATTAACCAAGTCTAATAATGACCAAATAGCCTTACTTTTTAAAGAATGAAAAGAGACCTTTACTGCTCCAATCTTTTTTTCTTTGTTGGGCTGCTATGTTATCTGGATTAAATTCTAATATATAATTTACCCATTCTAATGCTTGGCTATTATAACCTAATGCTTTGCAAGCGTCTGAGCCTAAAATCAATGTTTCTACAAATGGCTCGTCTCTAATCCAGTCATTTTCATTGTTTAGATCTAGGCTTTTCTGCGCATATTTTCTACAGTCTTCCCATTGTTGCAGTGCATGGTAACCCTGTGTTAAGACTTCATATATTTCGGAAATATCAGCCGATGTAGTTTGATATTCAGTATCATGAAGATTGAGGACTTGTTCTAAATCAACCACTCCTTTTTTATACTGTTCTGTATTTACAAATGCAACACCTCGTTTGAATAGCAACCCCATTTTAGTACGCGGTTCTATATCATCTCCTCTTAAAATAAAATAATGATTTATACAGGCTATACAATTTTGATAGTCTTTTGTAACGTAGTAATTACCTGCGATCATGAGCCAGGCACTGAAGTTATCAGGATCTTTTTCTAATTGTTCCTGCCATATGGCTATTTGTTCTTCTTGTGGTTTATTTTTTATAAAAAAATTTCTTCCATTTTGAATTCCGACATACCATTTTCTAAGTTCGTACAGTTCTTGATCAGTAAGGTCATTTTTGTATAATTCCAAATAATTTTCATATTCAGCATCTACTTTTTTAAATGTTGTAGCTCCTTTTTCTTCCTCTCCCTGTTTGTAATAAATATCGATTATTTCTCCACTCAAATATAAATATTCATTGAAATCCAAGTATTGGCTAGGATACGCACAGGCCATTAAATATTTTTCTAATGCTTCTTGATTTCTATTTAGTACACGGAGAGCTCTTCCCCAACTCTGCAACTGCTCAACAAAGGGTGAAAGATCGTAACCTATTTCGTGTATTTTAATAGCTTCTTCATATTTACCAAGCTTTTGCAGGGCTATACCGTAATTATTGCAACACATTGCAAAAGTGTGCCTTTGATTGTAACGACTGCTGCCTGTATTATTATAAAAATAATTGTAAAAGCTGTTGAATGCATTTTCATAGCATTGCGTTTTTATTTCCAGAATCTTCTTTTTGTTGTCGCTATCGTTTAAACATTCTTCTTCAAAGTCATTAAATTCTACTCCTATGCTGTAGTAATCCTGTGGAAGTCCCTCTGGCAAAGACTTTATTTCAGGCACTTGCCCTGTGGTGTAAAAGCAACTTTCTACATATCTATAAACCGTTTTTGGAAAACCACCATATTGTAATGCTTTAATAAAATATGGTATTGCTTCTTCATATCTTCTCGATTCGTAGTAAATTCTACCAATAATGTGATAAGGAAAAAACCATTTGGGCTCTTTTTCTATAAATTGTTGGGCAAAATCAAATAAAAGTGTATCAATATCTTCTCCAAAATAGGATTCTCCAACATGATATATTGTCGTTATTATGGAGTCAAATAATTTTTCATTATGATATCCTTTATTTTGTAGGTCCAATGCCAGATTGTACACTTCTATAAATGCTTCATCACTTGGTGGATTTAAACATTCATTGGCAGATTCATAAGCTAATATACCTAACTGATAATCTTGCTGTTCAAAAGCGAGTTTGGCAATTCTGATATCAATGAGGCTTCCCTCACTCATATGTTCAAATTTTATTTTACTAGCTGCGAATGCTTGCGGAATATCATTTTTTATATCCAGATATATATATGTTTTTCTTTCATAAAGAGTTCCTAGATGCTCGTCTAGTAAAAGTTTGTTATTTTCAAATTTCTCTTTATAGTATTGGATTAATACATCTATATCTGCTAAGGTCTCATCAATATTTTCTAAAAACACATTTGTTTCAATTTTGTATTCTAATGCTTTTTGCTGCAAATAAAAATCTTGTATTTGAAGCATTGTATTACAATAAACAACAGCTTGATGTAGATTGGTTTTTCTTATATATATGATAATATAAGCTGCGTAAAGTAGTGCATCTTTGTTTTGTGTTTCAAGAGTTGCTATATGCTCAAACTTAGCCAATACTTTCTCCATCGTCTCCACATAAGTATCGTCTTCTATTAAATCGGCCAATTCATATAGACATTTTGCTTCCAAAAGAAGCGCTCCAAGATTGTCCGGATTTAACAGCAGAAAAATCTTAACACTTTCATTGCATTCTTGCCATTTACCATTATTAAAAAGCTCTTCTATAGATTCAATTGTAGAATATGTGTTCATTTTTTTAATTTAAATCAGTTATCTCCATCTTTTATTAGGATCATTTTTTTAGCCGAAACCTCATCGTTAAAATTTGCAATCTAACAGGACAGCTATTTTTAAGCAAACGTACTAACCAGCAATCACTTAAAAGGCTCATAGGAGGTTTGTTTATATCAGAAAAAGGCATTTTTTGGCAATAAAAAACCTTGCCATCGCTGGCAAGGTTTTTCTTTAATTCTAATGATTTATGCTTTTTTAAATTTTAGTTATAGACTATTTTTCGTGTCACAGTCTGACCGTTATCTAATTTTATTTTGACCAGTAGAACCTGTGGTCCCGACCTAAGATTTGTAATGATCCATTCTTTATTGTCGATTGCATTTTTATTGTATAATAATTTACCACCAACATCATAAACGGAGACTTCTTGAAGATTTTGATCATCTGAAAAAGATTGCATTGTGATGTTTTTATCTTTAACAGCAACAGAAATATTTCTGTCGAGATTCGTAAAATCATCGTTTCCTAAAGTAACGTTTGGATCCATATAGCGCAATACAAATCGTTTTTGATACACTCCTGTTTTTGTTGTAAAGGTGTAATTTCCTGTTGAAAGATCATGTACTTTTTTAGTCACGTTATCCTGAAGATAAACAGCCTGATTATTCAAATTTCCGTCTTTATGATCTATAGCTATAGTAAATTCTCCTTCGATAGCAGATCGATATCCTAACGGAATGCTGTCTGAAACTGTAAAAGGAAGTGCTCTACCTTGAATTACGAGTTTTTTACCTTCATTTATACTATAAAAATCTATATAAGGATGGGCGTCAACACTTAATGCATCAAAATTATTATCCCAAAAATTTGTAGCTCCCGTTGCATACCCAATTAAAAGCTGTTTAAATGCTCCTTGTGCATTTGACAGATTTAGCCAAACGCGATGTCTTTCAATTTCGATCGAAGCCGCCGATTTAAAGAATTGGCTATTACGCCCAGGTTTACGCATCGAATTGGTAAAAAGAACTTTTTGATTGGTTTTGGATCTCACAAGAAATCCTTGTCCTGCCGCAATATATCCTTCTGGTTTGTCTTGATTTCCTGGATTTGTTGCACCAGTTCCATTCATACTGCCAACAGCTACGCTTCCCGACAAGTTATAAAACGCATAATCATTATCGCTGTAATAATAAATTCCGTCACCCGAAGAATTTTTTTGCGGCAGTGTATTGTGAGTCCAGATCAACAATGTTCCATAAATATTGTCTTGATTATCATAAATAAACTGATCGGCATAAAGTGCTGACGGATATGGATTTCCTACAAAAACATATTTCCCAGCAATAGGCGTTGGCCCTAAAATATCACCGTTATTAGGCACTCCAATAAATTCACCATGAAAAGTATCATAACTATCTATTGCAAAAGGCTGTGGTGCCCGAATACTATACCCTACACCTTTAACCATTTCTTCACTTGGAGAAATTTCAATCCATCCAGTAGCTGGATCATATCTATTATATTTATCTACTAATGTGGCTGGTGAAAAATCAATCGCCCTAAAAACTGGATTTCGAGTAACTGGAGATGACCAATGTGTTACATCATAACGTCTCATTGGCTTCGAGCTTCTTTTATAAATAATATTTCCAGTATTTACTGCATTAGTTGTCTGCAGTAAGCTTGCATTATTTTCGAACATAAAAATACCATTTCCTAATACTTTTATCTCATTGGTGACCGTAATTGTATTTGTGCCTTCAACAATTAAAGAACCTTCATTTTCGATGGTTAATCTATTAGCAAAGAAATTTCCATCTATGCCTGAAATAATTGGGTTCACTCCAACATCTGGAATAGTAACACAGTCGGTAGCAAGGGGCACACCAATAGGAGTCCAATTTGACGGATTTGCCCAGCTGGCATTTACACTTCCATTCCATACCTTAGTAGAAAATGTATTTATTGTAATTGGTGTTGGAGGCGACTCGCAACCCGTGGCACCGTTTCTCACTTTAACATTGTAAAGTCCAGGTGCAAGAGCTGTAAATAATCCTGTATTATTTGTAAAATCAACTCCATCTATACTATAAAAATATCCTGTTCCTGAGGCGGGTGAGCTTACTGTTATACTTCCAGAATTGCTTTCGCAACTTGGTTGTTGCGTCGCCGAAGCTGTTGGAGCCGCCGATACTGCATTGACAGTTAAAGACACAGCCTGATTTACAGGACATCCGTTAGCTGTCGAAATTGTCATTACACCATTATAAGTTCCTGCGACAGTATTTGCTGGAACATTTACATTTATGACAGTTCCTGATCCTGAACTAAAAGGAAGTATGGTCACACCTTGATCTGTTAAAGTAACCCAATCTATAGCATAATTTACTGGAGATCCCGTTGTAGAATTATAACTCAAGCTTGTAGGCTGATCTGATGTACTTTGACAAACAGCACTAAACACACCTGTTGTAGTAATAGTTGGACTAGCATTTACCGTTAATGAAACATTTTGAGTTGATGAACACCCATTGGCATTGGAAATTGTCATTACACCAGAATAAGTTCCAGCAGCGGTATTGGCTGGAACAGCAATAGTATTGATAGTTCCTCCTCCCGCAGCAAAGGCAAAACTTGTTGCTGTCTGATTAGCAATTCCCGTCCATTGAATAGAATAGCTTGTTGGAGAAAATGTTGAAGCGGTATAATTTAAAGAAGTTGTCTGTGCTGATGTACTCGCACATATTGCTGTAATGGTTCCTCCAGTTGTGATGGTCGGATTAGCATTAACGGTTAATGAAATAGTTTGGGTTGATGAACAGCCATTGGCATTTGAAATTGTCATTACACCAGAATAAGTTCCAGCAGCTGTATTGGCCGGAACAGCAATAGTATTGATACTCCCTCCTCCCGCAGCAAAAGCAAAACTTGTTGCTGCCTGATTGGCCAATCCTGTCCATTGAATAGAGTAACTTGTTGGAGAAAATGTTGAAGCGGTATAATTTAAAGAAGTTGTCTGCGCTGATGTACTCGCGCATACTGCTGTTGCCGCTCCTCCAGTTGTGATGGTCGGATTAGCATTAACGGTTAATGAAATATTTTGGGTTGATGAACAGCCATTGGCATTGGAAATTGTCATAATACCCGTGTAATTTCCCGCAGCGGTATTGGCTGGAACAGCAATAGTATTGATAGTTCCTCCTCCCGCAGCAAAGGCAAAACTTGCTGCTGTCTGATTAGCCAATCCTGTCCATTGAATAGAGTAACTTGTTGGAGAAAATGTTGAAGCGGTAT
>NZ_CAMLIX010000083.1 GCF_946479975.1 uncultured Flavobacterium sp. | reverse complement strand
TTTATTGCCTTTCGAAGTTTTCCAGCACTAAATCAAGCCAAAGAACTTGAAGCTTTGTTAACCAAAAACAATATTTCAGTTACTTTAGCAGACAATATTCCTCCGATTGACATTACTTTTTCTGGAAGCACTTTACAAAATAAGTATGAAGTAAAAATTAGTCAGGCTGATTTTGAAAAAGCAGAAACCATTCTTGAAAAAGAAACAGAAAATATTTTAGAAAACATTGATCAGGATTATTATCTATTGAGTTTTACAAATGAAGAATTGTATGAAATACTTCTAAACTCTGACGAATGGAACATTTTTGATTATAAACTAGCACAAAAACTTCTAACAAATCGAGGTAAAACTATCGATCATGAAATGCTGCTTTCATTAAAGAAAGAACGTTTAAAAATTTTAGCTAAACCCGAAGAAAACCAAAAACCTTGGATTATTGCAGGATATATATTTGCATTACTCGGAGGCGGAATTGGGATTGTGATTGGCTATTCTCTATGGAGATCAAAAAAAACACTTCCTAACGGCGAGAGAATTTACTCTTATAATTCTAATGATCGAAAAAATGGATTTATAATATTTTTGATTAGTATAATTGTTTTTCCCCTGTCATTTATTTTTAACTTTTTTTCTAAAATATAAGCATTGAATTTTTAAAATTTTAAATTAAAAAAATAGAGCTATCATGAAGAATGAACGCCTCAAAACCATTTACAATGAAACTTTTTCTGGTTTAAAATTATTTTACAGAGACACTAATCTTCCTGAAAATTTAATTTCTAATTATAGAATTGGACAAATAATCCAAGAAAAAGGTTTTACAGATATGAGTTCGATTGGCGGCGGACTTTCGGGCAATTTGAGATATTTAATTGCGAGTGCTCATCCAAAGGATTTATCAAAATTTAATCCAGATTCTGCAAAAATTGGCCACTTCCTTTTAGATTCAATTGCTTACTTTAAAGTGTTGGATATTCAGAAAATTGGCGATAAAACTCAGGTTTTTCTTTTGAATATTCCAGACAATTCGATTTCACTTTTCAAAAATTCAACTTCAAATTTAGAAGAAGAAATTACAGAAAAAGCTCAAAAACGCTTTCGAGAAAAAATCGATGCTGCTTTAATTCCAGAATTACAAACCGAAAATTGGAAAGAAAGAACTAAACTTCCTCTCGGAATGGACGAAAATGGAATATTATTTTTTGATGATTCTAAAATTAAAACGGAAACTCCAAAAAGAATTGATATTGATGTAGCAAAGAAAGTTATCGCAATCAATAAAAAACCTTGGTGGAAATTTTGGTGATATTATGAAAATAAAGTTTTTGTATTTCTTATTTCTAATTCTTATTTCCTGTGGAAATCAACCATATGAACTTCATTTTGATAAATATGAAGATTTCAGTAAAATAAAAAGTCCAAGAATTAAAGGATACTTTCCTGTCATCATTAATTCCGATTCATACGACTTAAAAAGCGATTCTTATCTCAATAATTGCGACTTCATAAAGTTTAATTATTTTGATGATAAAAATTATGATTCTATTTTTCTAACAAATCCAAAGGTCAAAATAGAAGTCTTTCAACAAAAAATAAAAGACAAAGAAATGTTTAGACCAGATTGGTTTCCAAAATATAACGAAATAAATTCTAGTGATTTTGAAATTATTTTAGCAGATGGATTTGACATAGCAAGAAAAAAATCAACAAAAGAGATATATGGCTTTTGTAATCCTTATCGTTTTCCAATCCGATAATTACCCATAAAACGTTTTCGTAACTAATTGTTATATAATCGTGAACCAATCGCCTTTTAAAAGTTATTTCAGTATTTTTGTGTTTCATACAACAAACTCAATTATAGATAAAAATGGCTTTAAACACAACAAACCCAACCGGGACTGAAGCGTGGAAAAATCTGCAAAACCACTATAACGCAATTCACGAAACCACAATACAAGAATTGTTTCAACAAGATAGTGCACGCGTTGAAAAATTCAATTTGCAATGGAATGACTTCTTGGTAGATTATTCTAAAAATAATATCAGTCAGGAAACTATTGCTCTTTTATTAGAATTAGCAAATTCAATCGGACTAAAAAATGCGATTGCTGATTATTTCGAAGGTGAATTAATTAATAAAACAGAAAATCGTGCAGTTCTTCACACGGCTTTGCGTGCTCCTGAATCGGCTGTAATTGCTGTAATTAAGGTTGATGGAGAAAACGTAATTCCAGAAGTTTACGAAGTAAAAAATAAAATCAAAAACTTTACAAACGAAGTTATTTCGGGAGAAAGAAAAGGATACACGGGAAAAGCTTTTACAGATGTGGTAAATATCGGAATTGGCGGTTCTGATCTTGGTCCAGTTATGGCTGTTGAAGCTTTACAATTTTACAAAAATCATTTAAATCTTCATTTCGTTTCAAACGTAGATGGTGATCACGTAAATGAGGTAATTAAAAAATTAAATCCGGAAACTACTTTATTTGTAATTGTTTCTAAGACTTTTACAACTCAGGAAACACTTTCAAATTCAGAAACTATTAAAGAATGGTTTTTAAAATCGGCATCTCAAGAAGATATTGCAAAACACTTTGCAGCGGTTTCAACAAATGTTCAAAAAGTAACAGAATTCGGAATTAATCCAGACAATGTTTTCCCAATGTGGGACTGGGTTGGAGGAAGATTTTCTCTTTGGAGCGCTGTTGGTTTGAGCATTGCTTTGGCAATTGGTTTTGATAATTACAATGATTTATTAGCGGGTGCTCACGAAATGGATGAACACTTTAAATCGGCAGAATTTGATGAAAATATTCCCGTAATTTTAGCTTTAATAAGCGTTTGGTACAATAATTTTTATGGTGCTGAAAGCGAAGCTTTGATTCCGTACACACAATATTTATCAAAATTAGCTCCGTATTTGCAACAAGCAACTATGGAAAGTAACGGAAAAAGTGTTGGACGTGACGGAAAACCAGTTAATTACCAAACCGGAACTATTATTTGGGGAGAGCCAGGAACGAATTCACAACATGCTTTCTTTCAATTAATTCACCAAGGAACAAAAAGAATTCCAACAGATTTCATCGGATTTGTAAAACCTCTTTACGGAAACGAAGATCATCATGATAAATTGATGTCAAACTTTTTTGCTCAGACTGAAGCATTAATGACTGGAAAATCTGAAGCTCAAGTTCAAGCAGAATTTGACAAACAAGGACTTTCTGCAGAAAAAGCGTCATATTTATTGCCATTCAAAGTTTTTACTGGAAACAAACCAACGAATACGATTTTAATTCAAAAATTAACTCCAAAAAGCTTAGGTTCACTAATTGCATTGTACGAACATAAGATTTTTGTTCAGGGAATTATCTGGAACATTTTTAGTTTTGATCAATGGGGAGTTGAATTAGGAAAACAATTGGCGAATTCTATTTTAGATGAAATCAATTCTAAAACTGTTAAAGCTCACGATAGTTCAACTTCATTTTTGCTAAATTATTTTTTGAAAAAGAAGTAAAAGTTAAAATTTAAAAATTTCATAACATATTGGAACGTCTTAATTTAATTCAAATTAAGGCGTTTTTTCGTATAAAACTCCGACAAAAAGCATAAAAAAGTCGCTTATTTACACGTTTTACCTTACAACATAATTGAAATCATTAGATAATTAACAAAAAATCAAAATAAAAATTCAACAAAATGATGTTTTTGTTATAAAAAAGAGAATAATTCATTTTAATACGCAGCACAAAAAACAAAACTTACTTTTCTTAACATTTCGATAACACTATCTGAGTTATTTGTTATAATTTTGCCAAAAACAAATAACAAAACAGATGAAAAAATTGTCAAAGTTTCTCTTACTGCTTTTAGCGTTTATTTATGCAGGAGATATTTATGCGCAAGGAAATACAACTTCCTCTATAAATGGAGTTGTAAATGATTCGCAAAACAAGTCCCTTCCAGGAGCAACGATTCTTGCAGTTCATGAGGCTTCAGGTAGCCGTTACTCAACCACAACGGATTTTGATGGTCATTTTAGAATCTCTAACATGCGTGTTGGTGGTCCTTACAAAATTGAAGTGACTTTCATTGGTTTCACAACCTACACAGAATCAGGAGTTTATTTACAACTTGGGGATTCTAAAAGTTTAAAAGTTAACTTAAAAGACGAAACAAACCAACTTAGTGAAGTTGTAGTTGTTGGTAAAAAAGACGCAACTTTTAACTCTAAAAAGACTGGTGCTCAAACAATTATCGATCACGACAAGATCAATGAATTACCATCTTTATCAAGAAACATTGCTGACTTTGCAAGACTTACACCACAAGCACAATTACGTGGAGATGATCAAATCTCAATTGGTGGACAAAATAATAGATTTAACGCAATTTACATTGACGGAGCTGTAAACAACGACGTTTTTGGATTAGCTGCAAACGGTACAAACGGTGGACAAACAGGAGTTTCTCCAATTTCATTAGATGCAATTGAGCAATTCCAAGTGAGTGTTTCTCCTTATGATGTTAAATTATCAGGATTTGCTGGAGGAGCAATTAGTGCTATTACACGTTCTGGAACAAATAACTTTGATGGCTCTGCTTATTTCTTATACAGAGACCAATCTTTGGCTGGAAAGACTCCAACACGCAGCGGAAGCGGCATCGAAAGAAAAAAATTAGGTGATTTTACAGCACAAACATACGGTGTTAGAGCTGGAGGAGCAATTTTAAAAGACAAATTATTCTATTTCATTAACTATGAAAGACAGGAGAATGATACACCACAGCCTTTTGATATTGCAAATTACACAGGAACTACAAAAGCAGCAGGGTTAGAAAGTTTAAGTAATTATTTAATAAATACATATAATTACAACCCTGGATCATATCAAAATAATAAATTATCATTGACAAGTGATAAATTAATTGCTAAAATTGACTGGAACATTAATGATAACAATAAATTATCTGTTAAAAACAGTTATGTAAAAGCTACGAACTTTTCTCCATTCCGTTCTTCAAACACTTCAATTAATTTCTTGAACGGTGCTCAATCTTTTGAATCTATTACAAATTCAGCATCGTTAGAATTAAACACTAGATTCAATAATAAATTTTCGAATAACTTAGTTGTTGGATACACATCCGTTAATGATGATAGAGATGCATCTGGAAATCCATTCCCAACAGTAACTATTAGAGATGGTGTTGGTGCAACTATATTTTTCGGATCTGAAGCAAGTTCTACAGCAAACTTATTAAATCAAAGAGTGTTAACTATAACAGATAACTTTGAAATTAATGTGGGTAAACATAATATTTTAATTGGTACTCACAATGAATTATCTCACGCCAAAAACGTATTTATAAATAGAAACTATGGTGCGTATGATTACAATAGCGTAAGCGATTTCATGACAGGAGTTAAGGCATACCGTTACCGTTTAGGATATTCATTATATGGTGGTTCAGGAGATGATTCTCAAGGAGCTGCTGATTTTAACATGAATCAATTTGGTTTATATGTTCAAGACAATATTAGAGTATCAGACAACTTTCGCTTAAATGTTGGTGTAAGAGCTGATATGCCAGTATGGTATGATGGACTTGTGAATGAAGATTTTAATACAAGAACAGTTGGCCTTTTGGAAGCTAAAGGAAAAGATTTAAAAGGAGCAAAAGTTGGTCAGCCTATTAAAAGCACAGTACATTTCTCACCTAGAATCGGTTTTAACTACGACGTAAACGGAGATAAAGAAACTCAGGTTAGAGGAGGTATTGGTGTATTTACTTCAAGAGTTCCATTAGTATGGCCTGGTGGAGCATACAATAATAACGGTATTTCTCAAAACAGTATCCAGATAAACAATGCTACTGCTACTCCTACACCAAACTTCAATCCTAACACTAGTGTTGATAGCCAATTAAATTCAAATGGTGTTGCTTTAGGTCCATTACCTGGAAGCGGGAAAGTAGGTGGAAATATCGATTTATTTGCTAAAGATTTTAAGCTTCCACAAGTTTTAAAAACTAGCTTAGCTTTCGATCGTAAATTAGGTGCTGGCTGGGTAATATCTGCTGAAGCAATTTGGAATGAAAACCTTAACTCAATCCAATACGAAAACTTAAACATTGATGCACCTGTAAGTAATTTAACAGGAGCAGACAACAGACCAAGATACAATGGAAATGTTCGTATCGATAATACTTACCAAGGTATTTATTTGGCATCTAATAAAAAAGCAGGAAGTTCATGGAATACAAACTTTACTGTAGCTAAGAACTTCACGTCAGATTTTATTGACGCAAATTTTTCTGCAACGTATGCTTATGGAGAGTCATATGTTTGGATGGATGCAACAAGTTCTCAAAACAGTTCACAATGGCAATTCATAGAAACTGTTAACGGTTCAAATGCAATTTCTGGAGTATCTAGATCAGATTTTGATCAAGGATCAAGAGTACTTGCTAATTCTTCTATAAAATTCAAATGGAATAAATCAATTAAAACTACTATTGGTCTTTATTACGAAGGTACTCAAGGAACTCCTTTTAGCTATGTTTATGATGATGCTGGTAACTTATTGCGTGATACTTTTGCAGCTTCAGCATTAATATATGTTCCTGCTAACAAAGGTGAAATAGTTTTCACTCCTACTGCGACAATGACAGCAGATCAACAATGGGAAGCTTTTAATTCTTTTATCTCAAATGATAAATATTTAAGCAGCAGAAGAGGTAAATATGCAGAACGTAACGGAGATCGTTTAGATTGGAGTCATGTTATAGATGTGAAAATTGCTCAGGAATTCTCAATAAATGTTAATAAGAAAAGCCATAAATTAGAATTTACAGCTGATATCTTTAACTTTACAAATTTGTTAAATAAAAACTGGGGAAGAAGATACTTTATGTCAAACGATCAAATCTTACTTCTTAAACACAGTGGATTCTTAGCAAATGGAACAACTCCAACATTCACTTATGCTCCAAGCACTACAACGAATGTTAAAAACCAAATTGATGACGTAGGTTTACAATCATCAAGATGGCAAATGCAAGTTGGAGCAAGATATTCTTTCAACTAATAAAGAACCATCCTAAATAATAAAAACGGCATTGACTTTTAAAGTTTAATGCCGTTTTTTTTTAGTCATTTTTGTTATATTTGTTTCAAACAAAAAACAAGGTTTATGTATAATTTTCTACAAAAATTTCACTCTGGTTGGGCATATTTAGCGTTGCTTCTTTTGCTGGTTGCAGTGGTTAATGCTATCATTGGAGTTACTTCAAAAAAAGAGTTTACAGCTAAAGATCGCAAAATTGCTTTATTTGCTTTAATTGGAACTCATACACAATTATTGATCGGTTTAATATTATATTTTGTTTCTCCGTTAGGAAAAGCAGCTTTCGGACAAATGTCGAATGCAGCATTAAGATTAACATCATTAGAACACCCGTTAATCAATCTTATTGCCATCGTTCTAATTACAATTGGATGGTCTAAACATAAAAAATTAATCAACAGCGAAGCTAAATTTAAAACCTTTGCTATTTTTTACGGATTAGGATTATTGCTTATTTTAAGTAGAATTCCCTGGAACCTTTGGTTCTAAAAAACCAATTAAAAGCCCTTTTTTAGGGCTTTTTTTATCTCGGCATATTATTTGTACAAACTCCCCCCAAGTCTGAAAAACAATAACCCATGAGAAATAAAAAAAACATTTTATTCGCCACAATCGCACTGACTTTAATTAGCGGCTTTAGTTATGTTATAAGCCAAACCAAACCTACAACAGAACCTAAAATTATTCAAGATACTGTTAAAAATGCAAAACCAAATATTATTGCGTTACCTGTAGATTCTGTATTTACAGATAAAGGTTTAAAACTAAGACCATACAAAAAAAACGCTCATGCCTCCTACTATGCTGATCGTTTTAATGGAAAAAGAACTGCTAACGGAAGCCGATTCAACAACAACAGTTATACTGCGGCGCATAAAAAACTTCCATTTGGAACTCGAGTAAAAGTAACAAATGAAGCAAACGGAAAGTTTGTTATCGTAAAAATTACCGATAGAGGTCCATTTGTAAAAACCCGAGAAATCGATTTGTCAAAAAGAGCTTTTATGGAGATTACCAAACACAAAGGTGCAGGTGCTATGAAAGTAACTATCGAGACCATATTAGAATAAAAAAATCCCGCTTGAAGCGGGATTTTATATTTAAACCAATTTTCTAAGCGTCATTGCAATTCCAGTATGAATTCCTTCGTGATAGTTATTAAAGTTTAAAGCATCATTTACATTTCGAAGCGTAAATCCCATGCTTGTTGTATATTCATGATAATCAACAAAAAGACCGCTTTCAAAATCATTTTTTGTTTTTTCAAAAGTACTTAGTAAAAATGTTCTAATTTCATTTACCTCATCTTCAGAAACATCTCCTTCAGGTTTGGTTCCTTTTCTATATTTTGCAATAAAATCTTCAGAAACCATTGTTGGCAGTCCTGACAATTTATAAACTAAAGTTTGCTGTGCCGCAACACAGTGGCCCACATTCCAGATAATATTATTATTAAAACCCTGCGGTATTTTGTTTAGTTGCTCTAAAGAATGATGATCTATAAGCTGCAATAAAATTTCTCTAATTGTTTTCTGTGTTTCAAGAACTGGATTCATAATTATATTTTTTTTCTAAAATTAATCATTTTTAAGTTTCAAATGATTTTTCTTTGTAGTCTAATAAAACTCAAAATCATGGACAAAATATATTATTTAGCTTCTTGCGATACGTGCAGAAAAATCATTAAAAGCTTACCTAAAAACAATTTGGTTTTTCAAGACATTCGACAAGATCCAATTACGGAAGAACAGCTGGAAGAAATGCATAAACTTTCTGGAAGTTATGAAGCATTATTCAGCAGAAAAGCACAATTGTATAAATCAATGGGTTTAAAAGACAAATCTCTAACCGAAGCTGATTTTAAAAAATACATTCTAGAACATTACACTTTCTTAAGTCGTCCGGTTTTTATAATTGAGGATAAAATTTACATCGGCAACAGCCAAAAAAATGTGACTGAAGTTATAAAAGCATTATCGTAAGAATTTTATAAAATTAGCCTTACGAAACTGATTTACAATTTACAACACAAAGCAGCAAACTTTTAATTATCTTTGCGCCTTTATACTCATTATATGATACAATCTATGACAGGGTTTGGCAAAGCTTCTTTGCAATTGCCTACAAAAAAAATTACGGTTGAAGTAAAATCTTTAAACAGTAAAGGTTTAGACCTGAATGTAAGAATGCCTTCGCTTTACCGCGAAATGGAACTTGGATTACGAACTCAGATTTCGACCAAATTAGAAAGAGGAAAAATTGATTTTGCGATTTACATCGAAAACACCGCAGAGCAAACTTCTACAAAAGTAAATGTACCTGTTGTAAAATATTATATCGCGCAATTAAAGGAAGTATATCCTGATGCAGATGAAACTGAATTAATGAAAATGGCAGTTCGTATGCCAGATACATTAAAAACAGAACGCGAAGAAATTGACGAAGATGACTGGGATCAAATTCAGGTTATCATTAACGAAGCGCTTCAAAACATCTTGAATTTTAGAAAAGATGAAGGTCTTTCACTTGAAAAAGAATTCAATCTCCGAATTGGAAATATCCGCCAATATATGAACGATGCGCTGGCACTAGATCCAGAACGCGTTCAAGCTATTAAAGATCGTTTGCAAACCGCGATTTCAGAATTGCAGGTAAATGTAGATGAAAACCGTTTTGAACAGGAATTAATCTATTATTTAGAAAAACTAGATATTACTGAGGAAAAAGTTCGTTTAACGAATCATTTGGATTACTTTTTAGAAACTTTAAATGGTTCTGAAGCTAATGGTCGTAAGCTTGGTTTTATCACTCAAGAAATGGGACGTGAAATCAATACAATGGGTTCAAAATCGAATCATGCTCAAATGCAGAAACTGGTTGTGATGATGAAAGATGAATTGGAAAAGATTAAGGAGCAGGTTTTGAATGTACTTTAAACATGAAGTATTATTTCATTTTCTTCTTTCTAATAATGTTCAATTGTTTTGGACAAGAAGTATCTGAAATAAATAAAGTTTTAGAAATTTCTGACACTTTAGAATATCAACAGGAAATTCGTATTTATAAAAATTCAATTGACAGTAAAAATGTCATTTTAAGAATGTTTAAAAATGATAAAAGCGAGTGGATTGTTTATATATTTTGGTATTCTAAAAATTTTAATACGGTAACAAAAATTGACCAAATTAGTTTTCCAAAGGAGAGTGTCGGAAAATTAAAACCAGTAAATGCAGATCTGATTTGGTTAAATTTAATTCTCTGTAATGTAGAATATGTGCCAAGTCAAAAAGAAATAGATTACAAAATCACAACTGCAAAGATTGTGTCCGAAGATGGAGAATTTGGAATATCCAAAAATAAAAAGCATGCAATCGACGGTGAATCATACAGAGTATTCGTTAGAAATGGAAGTATTAAAAATGAGTTTTCTTTTGAAAATCCAACTTTCTATCTAAAACATTATCCAAAAGTTGACGAATTAATCTTATACAATGAATTACTATCTGTCTTGGAAAAAGAATTTCATTTCTAAAGACAGATCACAAATAAACACAATGAACAAAGGAAAATTAATTGTTTTTTCGGCACCTTCAGGATCTGGAAAAACAACTATAGTAAAACATTTACTAGGTCAGGAAGATTTAAATTTAGAATTTTCAATCTCGGCTGCGTCTCGTGATCCTCGCGGGGAAGAAGTTAACGGAAAAGATTATTATTTTATTTCGTTAGAGGAATTCAAAAAACACATTAAAGCGGAAGATTTCCTAGAATGGGAAGAAGTTTACAGAGATAATTTCTATGGAACTTTAAAATCGGAAATTGAAAGAATCTGGGCTTTAGGAAAAAATGTGATTTTTGACATTGATGTTGCAGGCGGACTTCGTATTAAACATAAATTTCCTGAACAAACATTAGCTGTTTTTGTTAAGCCTCCAAGTGTTGACGAACTTAAACGAAGATTGAAAGAACGTTCTACTGAGAGCGAAGACAAAATCAATATGCGTATAGCAAAAGCTTCTGTAGAATTGGCAACTGCTCCACAATTTGACGTAATTATCAAAAACTATGATTTGCCAGTAGCTTTGGAAGAAGCTCACCAATTGGTTAAGGATTTTGTAAGTAAATAATTTTTGTTCCATAGAGATATACAAAGCAAAAACAAGAGATTCGCGAAGTTTTATTTTAAACTTTGCGAATCTTTGTGCTATCTTAGCGACTCTCAGCGAAACTCCAAAAAATGAAAATAGGTCTTTATTTCGGAACTTATAATCCAATTCATGTTGGTCATTTGATCATTGCTAATCACATGGCAGAATATGCCGATTTAGATCAGATTTGGATGGTCGTTACACCTCATAATCCGTTAAAGAAAAAATCGACTTTATTAGACGACCAGCAGCGCTTACAAATGGTTTTTCTGGCAACAGAAGATTATCCGAAGATAAAACCGTCTGATATCGAATTTAAATTACCTCAGCCGAGTTATACCATAATTACTTTAGCTTATTTAAAGGAGAAATATCCAACTCATGAGTTTTCATTGATTATGGGCGAAGACAATTTGAAAACACTTCATAAATGGAAAAACTACGAAGTAATTTTAGACAATCATGATATTTATGTATATCCAAGAATTTCTGAAGAACCTGAAAATGTGGAATTAAGATCACATCCAAAAATTCATATTATTGATGCGCCAATTGTAGAAATTTCTTCTACTTTTATTAGAAATAATATTAAAGAAGGAAAAAATATTCAGCCCTTACTTCCTCCGAAAGTTTGGGAATATATTGACCATAATAATTTTTATAAAAAGTAAATGCTTTTTTCTGCTTCGATTTTTATTCCTGAAAAACCAAAAGGTTTTAATTTAACTCGGTCAGAAAAAATATCTTATTTTTCTTTTGCAACAATAATATTATACTTTTTAACAGCATTATTAGTTGAACGCTTACTAGATCATAAATTACCCGAATATTTTTATTATCCAATAATAATTCCTTTGCTATTAGAAATAGCAAGTACGATTATTAGATTAAAAGAATTTGAAAATCTAAACGGTTATTTTGACGGAACAATTTCCTTTCAAGAAGATTTCTTAATGATAAATGAAATTGAATACCAATATTCAGAATTACAAAACTTAGTAATTTACGGAAATTCTTTCTCTGGAGAAAAAACACGCAACTACAGATATGGTCCAATGTATGGAAATGGGATTGAGAATCTAATTTCGTTTACCCATAAAGAAATTAAAATTGAAAAATATTTTAAATTAAATTCAGAACGTCATTTGGATGAATTGCAAAATACTTTGATTCATATTATTACAAATGAAAAACTTCCTTTTAAAAAAGAATATCTAAATTTTATTAATGAAGAACACCGATCTTATAGTCTTTTTGAATTTTTAATTGGAAAATTAATTAAAGAGAAAAAAATTAGTTGCAAAGAAGCCCTTGTTTTCGTAGAATTTAATTCAATTCAAGATGCTCAGGAATTTCAAGAAAGACATTGTAAACAATTGTAATTATTTAGATTATATAAAATAAATTTTTGAATTGCCTCCAGTTTTAACTGGAGGTTTTTTTATTTTCAAAACTAAATGGCTTTAGCCAAAATTGCGATAGTTTGGCTAAAGCCGATTCTGATGACTAACACTTTTGACCTCCAGTTAAAACTGGAGGCAATTCATTCAAATTACACAAAATTTGTCATTTCGAACGAAGGAGGAATCTTCGTTGCTAGATCGACACAGATTGATATTCTTTACGGAGTTACTTACGAAGATTCCTTCTTCGTTCGGAATGACAAACTACATGAAAAACAAGTCATAAAAAAACCCGAATTTATCAATTCAGGCTTTCTTTATTATGAAAATTTTCAAACTAAACAGCTCCAGAGGAGCGAAATATTTATAGAAACAAAACATTACACCTTAATCCAGAGCTCCAGCGGAGCGACATACCGCCCCGCTGGGGCTTCTCAAATATCATTTATAAAATTTTCTATAAATATGTCGTCCCGCTGGGACTTATTTTTGAATGCGGACTAGACTAATGTTACGCTTCAACGTTTACATCGCTTTTTACTCTAGTTCGAATTTCACTCAACGATTGATCGACTAAAAGTTTTCCATCTCTGAAAACCTCTTTTAATTCACCTTGTTTTTCTTCTTCCCAAGAAACATTATCTGTTAAATGATACTTTCCGTCAATTAAATCGATTTTCATTAATCCTTTAGCTGATTTTTTAGTTCCGTCATCTGTAATCGGATCTTTGAAAATTGCTCTTCCTTCGCCGTTTACTTCTCCGTAAGTTGCTTTCATTGCAAAACCAAAAGTATCTCTGGTGTTGTATTGATAGGTAAATGAACCAATTCCTAAAACAACATTTGTAGAAGCAAAACCTTTCTGTTTCAATTTTTCGCAGATTTGAGTTGCTCTCGCCACGGTAATACTGTCTCCGTAAATGGCTCCAATTTGCGGAACCAATTCTTTAAATCCTTTAGCATTTGTAGTACCGCCAAAAACATCCCAAAGCAATTCTATTACCCCTTTTTTCTCTTGTTCTGTTTTTCCGTTTGGATTTCCGCAGATAATATCAATTGGATCACCACTATCAGGACGAATAACCACTTTACCTTCTCTAGAAACAATATCGTCTTTTAATCTTGGAAGATAATCTGTCAGAACTTTCCATAAATCCCAAGTATCAGAAACGATAGAAACGATTCCTTTTGGATAAACTTCTGTAATTAATCTTTTAAAAGTTTCATACTCACCCTCAGTCGTTCCCATGCACATAACAGAATGTTCTGTCGCTGCTACTGAACCTGCAACCAGTTCTGAATCTGAATTTGCGTTGTAATATTCTTCAAAAAAGTCAACCGCCGGAATGGTGTCAGATCCTGTAAAGCTCAATAAATGTCCAGCTGCAGATGTTAATGCAGCTTCGATGCCACCCATTCCTCGCATTGAGAAATCGTGCGCCTGCCAATCTACAAATTCTGGAACAGAAGAAGTTTCTGCAGCATATTTGTCTAATACTTTTCTGTATTCTTTTGCAATTGTTGCTGAATTACACGGCAGCCAAACTACTGCAGAAAGTAAAGTTTCGAAATAATTTGTCAGCCAGAAAAACTCTGGAATTGTATTGTACATTGTAAACATTGGCACTCTCAACGGAACGCTCGCGCCTTCTGGCAATGCTTTAAATACCATCGGAATGTAACCCAAATCGTGTAAATCTTCGATATGTTTGGTACCAACTTGATTTTCGCCTAAGTAATTATTGATTCTTCTAGAATATTTTTTAATCACTTCTTCTTTTGGCTTTTTGAAGAAATACTCTTCAAAATCGTGAATGATATATTTTTTGATGAAGTACTGTAATCCAAAAAAGATTACATCATCAACTCCTTCAATTCTTGATTTACGAGGTGTCCAGTTAGAATATACTAAAGTTGTATGATCTGGATATTGTCTTCTGTGGTCAACTTTGTAACCATCTGTTAATAGTAGTGGGTTCATATATAAGTTATTTATATTTTATTTGATAAACGTTCTGCTAAATCTTTTATATCGTTTGTTCTTGCTAATTTGTCAATCCAATTTTTAGGAATATTTTCAATTCCATAATATATTCCTGCTAATCCTCCTGCAATTGCTCCAGTGGTATCCGTATCTCCGCCTAAGTTAACTGCTTTTAAAACTGTTTCTTCGTAAGAATCAGAATTTAGAAAACACCAAAAACTGGCTTCTAAACTATGAAGTACATAACCCGAAGACTGAATTTCGTTTTCATCGTATTTTGAAATATCATCTTTCAAAATCTTATCAAACAATCCAATTTCCAGCGGATTAAAACTTTTATCTTTTAAAAACTCAGAAAGAACAAATTGCATGCTTTTATAAGATTCGAATTTATCTTTATCTTTTAGAATTTCCAAACAATATACGACGTAAATAAAACAAGCAAACACCGATCGGAAATGAGCATGTGTTATCGACGAAACTTCTTTTACTTTTTTATAAATAGTTTCAATATCATTTTCTTTTTGAAGATAAAAAACCAAAGGCAAAATACGCATTAAGGAACCATTTCCGTTATCCTCTTCAAAGAAATTACCCGAAAACTTGGCAGATTCTCCTTTCACAACTCTCGCTAAAGAGTATCTAGTTGAACCTCCTATGTCAAAAACTTTATGATGTGCGCCCCAATATCCTTCCTGCATCCATTTGACAAAAGTCTGTGCCATATCTTCTATATCAAATCCTTTGCATAAACTTTCGGCTGTGCAAAATGCAAGCGAACTATCATCGCTCCAAGTTCCGGGAGGCTGGTTCCAGCACATAAATCCCATCATGTCTGTAACAGGATTTTCTTTTAAATATTCCCTTTTTTTAAATTCAACTGGAACTCCTAAAGCGTCACCAACCGCAACGCCGTATAAACCAGATAGTATTGTGTTTTTCATTTTTTACTTATTTCTTCCTTTTTCGCTTGAATACAATGTCTGTACAACATCGCTCTGCCAAAATTCTTTTGTTTCAACTTCCAAACAAGTTAATTTTCCATAAAAACCTGCTCCCGTATCAATATTCCAGACATTGCATCCCTGCATTGGAATTTCTACATTGTAATGAAGCGTTGGCGTATGGCCGATATAAATTTCATTATAAAGCAATAATCTTTTTGGGTACAATAACGAATCTTTTTTGATTCGCTTGTCCATCGTCAAAGCCATTTCCCACAACGTTCTATCCCACGAAAAATTGGTTTGATAATGTTCTTTTTCTGGTCCGTGCATCGATGAAAATCCTGCGTGAATAAATAAATTGTTATTTTCATCGACGAAATAATCTTTCATGTTAATAAAAAAATCAAGATGTTTCTGCTTTCGCGAAAGATCAAAATCCTGATAACTTTCTATAGTCGATTTTCCGCCATGTAAAAACCAAATATCATTTACAACGTCATTCATTAACCATTCCTGACACCATACATCATGATTTCCTCTTATAAAAATACATTCTTGTTTTTGGGCTAACTCAATAAGAAAATCGATAACCTGTGCCGACTCGCTCCAGCCGTCAACATAATCGCCTAAAAAAATCAGCCGATCATTTTCAGAGCTTTCAATTCTTGCCAATAACTGAATCAGGGCTTTCAATCCTCCGTGAATATCTCCAAAAACTAGTGTTCTTTTCATTTTTAAAATTCAATATATTTTGCCGGAACTTCATCTGTCAGCCAGACATTGTTTTCAGATAAATAAAATTTAAATCCGTCTCTGTACATTGCGCCACTTCTAACGGTTAAAATCTGAGGCACCCCTCTTCTGCTTCCTACTTTTGTTGCCGTTTCTTTGTCTTTACTCAAATGCACGTGCTGACGGCTCATTTTTTTCAAACCTTCTTTTCGAATGTTTTCCATAAATTTTCCAACCGTTCCGTGATATAAATATTCTAAAGGTTCGGCTTCAGCCAAATCCAATTCCACCGAAATGGAATGTCCTTGACTTGCACGGATTTTGGTTTTATCTTCGTTAAAAGCAAAACGCTTTTTATCATTATTTTCTACAACGTAATCTAAAAGTTCAGCGTCAAGACGTTCTCCTTTTTTATTACATTTTTCAATTAATTCTTCTACATCTGCCCATCCGTTTTCGTCTAATTTTAATCCGATAGTTTCAGGCGAATGTCTAAGCACCAGACTCAAAAATTTGCTGACGCTTTTTGCTATTTTTTCATTCATTTTTTCTTCATTTTTTATTGTGATTTAAAAATCATACACAATAACATCTATATCATTATTTGATAATGTTTGAACAATAATCGGTTCAATCATTTCCCATTTTCCACCCGCTAATCCGCATCCAATTCTTGGCATATGGACTGATGCATTGTTTGTTTTCGCAAAATCAGAAACAGCTTTCAATCCTACTTCAATAGCATTGTAGCGAATTGGAGCACCACCGTTTTCATCTTTATTGATTTTATGCTGACCAATTAGATTTGCAACCCATAAATCTTCTTCAACTCGAACAAATTGTACTTTACCTAATTCAAAATCAGTTTTAGATTTAAACCATTCGCGATATTGTTTTTCTGGTGTTTTCCATCTTTTCGAAATTGCCATTACAAACCCTTTTCCCCATGCACCAATATCATTGCAAACGTGAACTATTATTTTATTTTCTAATCCTTTTGGTGCTGTTGCATCTCCTTTTACATATTGAATCTCTTTCATTTTTATAATTCATTAAAATCAAACGTTCCTACGGAACGTAAACTCAATTATCCCTTTTTTTGGCTACCGATGAAATGTTCCTAACGGAACATCTACAAAATACTTTTGTAAATCTGATAATTTTCATCATCAAAACAGATAAATTGTACTTTTCAATTTCTGAAAGAACGCAAACTCAACCAATCTATATTTTTTTGTACCGATGAAATGTTCCTAACGGAACATCTTGAAAACAATTTTACATCGATAATATTTTATCTCAATTCATCTCTAACTTCCATCAAAGCAAAACCTAAAAGATTCAATCCTTTCCAAGCCTCTGGTTTAAGAACATCTTTGTGATCTTCTGCCATTCCAATTCCCCAAATTGGATCTACCGGACTTGCTTCAACTAAAACTCTTTCTTTCGTATTTAACAGAAATGTTTTCAAAGCGGGATTTTGACTGAATTTGTGATAGTTTCCTTGTTTTACGATTTCATATTGGTTTTCTAACCAAACCGTATCAACATAATTTTTGACTTCTCGCCCCAATTTTTTCGCTTCTGCTGGAGAATCGGCTTCAAGGATTTTTTCTAAAACTTCTTCGTCTTGAAACAATTCTGCTTTCTTGGCCATCATCCAGTGTTCTGCAGTTTTGTAAGTTACTTTATCTACTTTAAAAGAACTCAACCACCATTGACTGAAACAGGTTTTGGTAATCTTTCCGTCTTTATTAGGCTGATGTCCCCAGAAAAATAAAAATTTACTTTCTGGAGTTATATTTTCTATATCGTATTTCATTTTTTTATTTTATTGAAACAAAGAAGTAATGTTTTTAAAATCTTTTGAATCGGGAGAAAATGATCCGTAGATTTCATTGAATTCTGTTGTTAGGTTTTCAAACTCATAATCTTGCTCCAGCTGATCCATACAGGTTACCACCAAATTTCGTTTTGCCATTGGGCTGTAAGCTGCATCGAGTTTTAGAGCATAATTCAGAAGTTCGTAATTCAGAATTCCAAAACGTAAATGTTTTTGGTATTCGTTAAAAACACAGGTTTCTTCTTGGTTATTTTTTAATTTAATTTCTGCTTCATTTGCCATCCAGCCGTTTCCGTGTCGGGTTGAATAACTTCGGGTTACGTAATAAACTGCTACATCATCAATCTTTAGTTTAGTACAAATTTCGATTGCATTTTTTGAAGTGGTATTTGCATACGTTACATTCGGAAAAACGCCGTGATCCATGTCGAGTAAAATTCCCTGACTGCCTTCAAAAATCAGATTTTCATATTTTGAAAGAAAGGTGTAATC
>NZ_CAMLIX010000082.1 GCF_946479975.1 uncultured Flavobacterium sp. | reverse complement strand
GAAATAGTAGATTTTTCTTTAAACGTTTCATTTTCAAATGAAAGCTCTTTTTTGCAACTTGTAATAATCAGACACAAAAAGATTATAAATATGTAATTTTTCATATCAAAAAGTGTTAATTATCTATAAAGATAAGCAGTTTTATCCCGATAAAATAAATTAAGCGGTAAATTTGTAAAACAATTAAGGATTTAAAATTTATAACTATATGAAATTCAATACAAAAGTAATACATGGTGGTCAGCATCATGATCCAAGTACGGGTGCAGTGATGCCGCCGGTGTACCAAACATCAACATTTGTACAGACAAGTCCTGGAAAACCTTTGGCAGATTACGAATACAGCCGAGCTTCAAACCCAACAAGAACGGCTTTGGAAGAGGCTTTGGCAAGTATTGAAAACGGGACTCGCGGTTTAGCATTTTCATCTGGTCTTGCAGCTACAGATTGCGTTTTGAGATCTTTTAAAGCTGGTGACGAAATCATTGCAATGGACGATTTGTATGGAGGAACATATAGAATGTTCTCTAGAGTTTATAAAGATTCAGGAATTAAATTTCATTTTGTAGATATGACGAATATCGAGAAGTTGAAAAGTTTAATTAATGAAAATACAAAGTTAATCTGGGTAGAGACACCAACAAATCCGTTGATGAAGTTGGCAGACATTCAAGAAATAGCAAAAATTACGCAGGAGAAAAAAATTCTTCTTGCCGTAGATAATACTTTTGCAACACCATATTTGCAAAAACCTTTAGATTTAGGAGCTGATATCGTAATGCACTCTGCAACAAAATATCTTGGCGGACATTCTGATGTTATTGCTGGAGCATTAATTGTAAAAGACGAAGCACTTGGCGAACAATTGCATTTTCAGCAATTTGCAACGGGAGCAACTCTTGGACCAATGGATAGTTTTTTGGTTTTAAGAGGGATCAAAACTTTGGCTTTAAGAGTTCAGAGACATTGTGAAAACGGAGAAAAAGTGGTTGAATATTTAAATAATCACCCTAAAATTAAAACGGTTTATTATCCAGGTTTAAAAAATCATCCTTTTCATGAAATTGCTAAAAAGCAGATGAAAGCTTTTGGCGGAATGGTTTCTTTCGATTTTAAATCAGGAAAAAAAGAAGATTCTATTTCATTTTTAGAAAAACTAAAAGTGTTTACATTGGCAGAATCTCTTGGTGGTGTAGAATCATTGGCGAATCATCCAGCTTTAATGACCCACGCTTCTATTCCTGCAGATAAAAGAGCAGAAGTTGGTATTACTGACGATTTAGTTCGTTTGAGTGTTGGTATTGAAGATGCAGAAGACTTAATTGCAGATTTAGAGCAGGCACTTTCTTAAGGAAAGAAATTCCAATAAAAAAATCCCAAATTCCAAAACTGTTAGAAGTTGGAATTTGGGATTTTATATTTTCAGAAGATTTCTTTTTCAGATTTAGAATTCTAAGTAATAAATATATCCAAAGTTAAACCAAACCTGCCAATCGTTAGATTTGTTTTCTTTGTAAATATCTTTGTTCGGATTTAATCCGTCGATCCAGTCTGAATTATACATTTGAAAACGCGTTTCAAACATTAAATCACTCATTGTAGTTAATTTATAATGTACTCCAACTGCAGCTGTTGCAGATACGGTTACACCAGATTCAGTAGAAAAACCATGTGCACGTCCATCAGATGGTGTTAAATATTTTCCGGGTGTTACTGTTGGAAGCGTAATGTCTCCTAAACGAGAGCCTACTTTTGTTGAATAATAACTTACTTGAAAACCGATACTTCCATACGGACTAAAGCTACCAATTGTGTTTTCAAAATCATGAATTTTCATAAATGGAGAAAATTCTAATTGAGCACCTAAACCTAATATACTTGATGAAGCATGCATGTTTTTTAACTGCTGCGCAAATAACCCGTCAGGTTTTCTCTCTACCCATTGTCCGAAATGTTTTAGAGTAGTTCTGCTGAAAGAAAGTTCAGATCTAACTTTAAAATGCTCTGTCAAATAAGTATCTCTATTATTGTTGGCAGAGAAGTTAATAAAGTGCATAATTCCGACTCCAAAACCAGAGTTTCCAGCATTGGTTTCAAAGTTATGTCTTTCACCAAAATCAGACTGTAAAGTTACTGGTCCGGCATAGATTCCGATCTCTTGAGCTATTCCTTGTGATGATGCAGAAATTGATATGCCTAACAAGGCAAATAATGTGATAAATAGGTGTTTAGACATTTTTTAGGGCTTACAAATCTCGGCAAATATATAAAAAACAGGAACGATTCAAAATATTAAATCGATCTATTGAAAAATAAGTAGCAAAATACTTAATTTACTAATTTTTAGAAGGTCTTTTGCATGTAAAGACCTACATGTAAAATGTGTTTTTTAGCAATGCTTGAAAAAAACACAAATCGTTTCAAAAAAGTGAAAAATATAACATCGAATCATTATTTGATATATCTTTGTGTGCTTAAACGAAAACGTTTTCTTAAGAATGATTTCGTTATTTAAAAAGGTAAAATAAAATCAAATTATCTGAAAATTTATTTCAAATATGGAACAAAAAATAAATGAATTTATGGCTCTTGTTGAGTCAAAAAATCCAAATGAGCCAGAATTTCTACAAGCGGTTAGAGAATTTGCAGAAACTGTAATTCCTTTTATTTCTGAGCGAAAAAAATATGATGGTAAGAACATTCTTTTAAGAATCGCTGAACCAGAACGTTCAATCATTTTTAGAGTTCCTTGGGTTGATGATAAAGGAGAAATTATCGTAAACAGAGGTTTTAGAATCCAGATGAACTCAGCAATTGGACCTTATAAAGGAGGAATAAGATTTCATCATACTGTAAATTTATCTGTTTTGAAATTTTTAGCTTTCGAACAAGTATTCAAAAACAGTTTGACAACGCTTCCAATGGGTGGAGGAAAAGGAGGTTCTGATTTTGATCCTGAAGGAAAATCAGATGCTGAAATTATGCGTTTCTGCCAGTCATTCATGACAGAATTATGTCGTCATATTGGTCCAGACCTTGACGTTCCTGCTGGAGATATTGGTGTTGGAGCAAGAGAAATTGGATATTTATTTGGACAATACAAAAGAATTAGAAATGAATTTACAGGAGTTTTAACTGGAAAAGGTTTGGCTTACGGAGGTTCATTAATTAGACCAGAAGCTACAGGATATGGAGTGGTTTATTTTACAGATCAAATGCTTCGTACAATTGGTCAGGATATTAAAGGTAAAACAGTGGCTATTTCTGGATTCGGAAATGTGGCTTGGGGAGTTGCTTTAAAAGTAAATGAACTTGGAGGAAAAGTCGTTACGATTTCTGGACCTGATGGTTATATTTATGACCAAGAAGGAATCTCAGGAGAAAAAATCGAACATATGGTCGAAATGAGAGCGACTGGAGATAATAGAGCAGAAAGATACTTAGAGAAATATCCAAATGCTATTTTCCACAAAGGAAAAAGCCCTTGGGAAGTAAAAGTAGATATTGCCATTCCATGTGCTACTCAAAATGAATTGAACGGTGACGATGCACAAAAACTAATTGATAATGGTGTTTTATGTGTGACCGAAGCGGCGAATATGCCTTCGACATTAGATGCTATTAAACTTTTCTTAGACAATAAGGTTTTATTTGCTCCAGGAAAAGCGGCAAACGCTGGTGGTGTTGCTGCATCTGGATTAGAAATGACGCAGAACTCAATTCGTCTAAACTGGACAAGTGAAGAAGTAGATTTGAGATTAAAAGATATTATGGTTGGAATTCATAACCAATGTAAAAAATATGGTGCTGAAGAAGACGGATATGTTAACTACGTAAAAGGAGCTAACATTGCCGGATTTGTAAAAGTTGCCGATGCTATGCTTGCACAAGGTGTAGTTTAAAGATTTACTTTTAAAAACTATAAAAATGCCTTCGATCAAAAAGTCGAAGGCATTTTTTGTTGGTACCAAAATTAAATAATGCCGTTTGTAGTATATTTGTCTATTCGAATACATCCACTAATGAAAAAGTTACTTTTCTGCATTTTCTTTTTAGCATTAATACAGTTTTGTCAGGCACAGAATAAATCGTCTTGGCAGGGTTATTTTTCATTTAATGAAATAAAAGATATTTCAGAATCTTCGACAGGTATTTTAGCAGCTTCAGAAAATGCGCTATTTTCAAAAAATACAACGACAAATGTTTTAAAAACCATAACCACGGTTAACGGATTATCGGGTCAGACTATTTCTTCGGTTTATTATAGTGAAGCATTCAAAAAAACGTTGGTTGGTTATGAAAATGGTTTAATGATTTTGATAAACGAAAGTGACGGAAGTATTTTGAAAATTGTAGATATAATCAATAAACAGCTTCCCGCAAATACCAAAAAGATCAACCATTTCATGGAATACAATGGTTTGGTATATGTTTCTTGCGATTTCGGAATTGTGCAGTTTAATTTAAATACTTCTCAATTTGGTGATACTTATTTTATTGGCGATAATGGTGCTGAAATCAGTGTTAAACAAACGACTTTATACAACGGATTTATTTTCGCAGCGACATCAAGCGGTATTAGAAGAGCAGTCAGCACAAACGCAAATCTGATAGATTTTAATCAATGGACCGTTGTAAATACAGGAGATTGGTCTAGTGTTGAAGCTTTAGATACAGAACTTATTGCGGTAAACAACACGGGGAATATTCATCGTTACAATTCGAACACCTTTATAAGTTTTTTTCAATTGCCTCAAGCGTCTGTAGATATGCGTGCAAAAAATCATAATCTGTTTGTGACAACAGCGAATACGGTTTATGTGTACAATAACCAAATGGTTGTAAACCGTCAGATTACAAATACTCAGGTTTTAGATAATACTTTAAATTTTAGCTGCGCAACTGCAGTTGGTGATCAAATTTTTATTGGAACAAAAGAAAAAGGATTGTTTTTTTCTACTCTTAGTAGTGCAAATACTTTTCAAAACAATACACCAACTGGTCCTGTAAAAAACAATATTTTTTCTATAGATGTAAGTCCAAATAACATTTGGGCAGTTTATGGTGATTATGATGCTTCTTACGATCCGTATCCGTTAGACAGTTATGGAGTAAGTCGTTTTAATGCTCTGGGCTGGTTAAATATTCCGTATTCTGAGGTTTACGATGCAAAATCAATAACCAGAGTATTGGTAAATCCGAATAATGAAAAACAGGTTTATGCGAGTTCTTTTTTCTCCGGATTATTAAAGATTGAAAATGAGGTTCCTAATTTTTTATATAATGAAAAAAATAGTGGACTAGAATCGATTACAAACGCAGGTGCAGATTATATTGATGTTCGTATTAATGCAAATGCTTTTGATAAATCTGGAAATCTTTGGATTACAAACAACAGAATAAATAATGGTTTAAAGGTTTTAAAAACCAATGGTCAATGGGGAAGTTATTCGATGACTTCGGTTTTTGACATACCAGAAAATATTAGTTATTCCAGTTTAATTGTCGATCGAAATAACGTAAAATGGTTTGGAACAAATCGAGATGGAGTTGTAGGTTTTAATGAAACTACAAATACGTTTAAAAAAATAACATTTGGCGCAGATGTTGGAAATCTGCCAATTGCAGATGTTAGAACTATTGCGTTAGATACAAGAAACCAGCTTTGGATTGGAACCTCAAAAGGTTTGAGAGTATTGTCGAATGTTTCTAGTTTCCAGTCCGAAAATCAGTTAAAAGCAAATCCCATTATTATTACCGAAGATAATCTGGCGCAGGAATTACTCTATGAGCAGTTTATTACCTCGATAACGGTTGACGGAGCCAATAATAAATGGATTGGAACAGCAGATTCTGGTGTTTTTATGGTTTCTCCAAATGGTCAGGAAACAAAATATCATTTTACAATAAACAATTCGCCTCTGCCAAGCAATTATGTAAACGACATTAAAATAAACAGTAAAACAGGAGAAGTTTTTATTGTTACCAATAAAGGAATGGTTTCATTTAACGGAATCGCAACGGGAGCCAACGACAATCTTAATAATGTGTATGTTTATCCAAATCCAGTTCGTCCTGCTTATTCGGGAACTGTAAAAGTTGCGGGTTTAATTGATAAAGCCAACGTGAAAATCACAGATATCGAAGGAAATTTAGTTTACGAAATAACTTCTTCTGGCGGAACAATCGAATGGGATACAACTGCTTTCGGGAAATATAAAGTTGCTTCTGGAGTTTATATGGTTTTTATTTCTGCGCAAGACGGAAGCGAAACTAAAGTTAAAAAGGTAATGATTATTCGCTAAGTATTCAGTGTTCAGTTTTTTAGTGGTCAGTTGTAATGAACTCTATAAAAATCTAAAATCTATCCCGAGGCTTCGGGACTAAAATCTATAATAACCTGTGCTCGTCAAAACCAAAGCCATAGTAATATCGTCTTTAAAATTTCAGGAAAAAAGCTTGATCGTAAAATGCTTTACGCTTTCTAACGGACTGAAGTCTTATTTTGTACGCGATGCTTTTTCGAGTCGAAAGGCAAGTCAGAAGATTGCTTATTTTCAGCCTTTTTCGATTTTAGAAATTGAAGCTGTTCATAAAAATAAAGGAACTTTAGAAAATTTTAAAGAAATAAAAACGGCCATTCCATTTCAAAGCATTCATACTGATATTGTGAAAAGTACAATGGTAATGTTTCTTTCTGAAATGCTTCATTATTCCATTCAGGAAGAAGAAAAAAACGAACAGCTTTTTCTTTTTTTAGAAACAGCGCTGACTTGGCTTGATCATCACGACGAAATTTCAAATTTTCATTTGATTCTGCTTTTAGAAATTACAAAATATCTCGGTTTTTATCCAGACCTCTCAGAAATTAATCTGCCTCATTTTGAAATGAATGAAGGTGTTTTTACACTTTTTCAAGGGGCAAGTGTACTTTCAGAACATGAAACGAATCTATTTAAAAAATTAATCGATTTAAAATTCGATAATGATCAAAAAGTCTTTCATGTTATAGAAAGACAAATTCTTCTAAAAATTATAATTGATTATTACAGTCTGCATTTGGATGGGTTTAAAAAACCGAAATCTTTAGATATTTTAAAAGAAGTTTTCTCATAAATCAATCAAAAGCACAGTATTTGTTGCAGAATCTACTCGAAATTTCCTCAAGTCGGTCTTTTTTCTATCATCTTTTATCTATTTCCCTCAAAATTCCTTACTTTCGCACCTCGTTAAAGAAAAGGATAAAATGAGCACAAAATTTACTGAATACAAAGGACTTGACTTGCCAACTGTAGCATCTGAAGTTCTTGATTTTTGGAAGAAAGAAAATATATTTGAAAAGAGTGTAACAACTCGCGAAGGTGCTGAGCCTTACGTATTTTTTGAAGGTCCGCCTTCAGCAAACGGATTACCAGGAATTCACCACGTAATGGCGCGTGCGATTAAAGATATTTTTTGCAGATATAAAACTCAAAAAGGTTTTCAGGTTAAAAGAAAAGCTGGTTGGGATACCCATGGTTTGCCTGTAGAATTGGGGACTGAGAAAGAATTAGGAATTACAAAAGAAGATATTGGTAAAACGATTTCTATCGAAGAATATAACGAAGCGTGTAAAAAAACCGTTATGCGTTATACTGACGTATGGAATGATTTGACCGAAAAAATGGGGTATTGGGTTGATATGGAAGATCCATATGTGACTTATAAACCAAAATATATGGAGTCTGTTTGGTGGCTTTTGAAACAAATCTACGATAAAGGTTTGTTGTACAAAGGGTACACAATTCAGCCTTATTCTCCAAAAGCAGGAACTGGATTGTCTTCTCACGAAGTAAATCAGCCTGGAGCGTATCGTGATGTTACAGATACTACGATTGTCGCGCAGTTTAAAACGCTTCCTGAAACTTTGCCTTCATTCTTGCAAGGTTTTGGAGATATCCACATTTTAGCTTGGACGACAACTCCTTGGACTTTGCCATCAAACACTGCTTTGACAGTTGGTCCAAAAATCGATTATGTTTTAGTAAAAACTTTTAATCAATATACTTTTGAACCTGTAAATGTTGTTTTGGCTAAAAATTTAGTTGGAAAACAATTCGGAAAAGGATTTTTCTTAAGTGAAGATGACGCTGATTTTGACAACGTGAAAAATGGCGACAAAAAATTGCCGTACAAAATCTTAACCGAAGCAAAAGGAACAGATTTAGTAGAAATCCGTTACGAGCAGTTATTGCCTTACGTATTGCCTTATGAAAATGCTGAAAATGCATTTAGAGTAATCGCAGGTGATTTCGTTACAACTGAAGACGGAACAGGAATTGTACATACAGCGCCTACTTTTGGTGCAGATGATGCTAAAGTTGCAAAAGAAGCAAAACCAGAAGTACCGCCAATGTTGGTTTTAGATGAAGATGGAAATGCGGTTCCTTTAGTAGATTTACAAGGAAAATTTACTTCTCATTTAGGAGATTTAGCTGGTAAATATGTTAAAAATGAATATTACGATGCAGGACAAGCGCCAGAGAAATCTGTAGATGTAGAAATTGCAATTCGTTTAAAAGAAGAAAATAAAGCTTTCAAAGTAGAGAAATACGTACACAGTTATCCACACAGCTGGAGAACTGATGAGCCCCTTTTGTATTATCCTCTCGATTCATGGTTTATTAAAGTAACCGATGTAAAAGATAGAATGTTCGACCTGAACGAAACTATCAACTGGAAGCCTAAATCTACTGGTGAGGGACGTTTTGGAAATTGGTTAAAAAATGCCAACGACTGGAATTTATCTCGTTCTAGATACTGGGGAATTCCACTGCCAATTTGGAGAACTGAAGATAAAAAAGAAGAAGTTCTAATCGGTTCTGTTGAGGAACTTTACAATGCAATTGAGAAGTCTATTGAAGCTGGTTTTCAAAAAGAAAATCCGTTTAAAGGTTTTGAAATCGGAAACATGACTGAATCAAATTATGATTTAATTGATTTACACAAAAATGTAGTCGATCAAATTACTTTGGTTTCGGCTTCAGGCCAGCCAATGAAACGCGAAAGCGATTTAATTGATGTTTGGTTTGATTCTGGAGCAATGCCATATGCACAATGGCATTACCCTTTTGAAAACAAAGATAAAATTGATGGAAACAAAGATTTTCCTGCAGATTTTATTGCAGAAGGAGTAGATCAGACTCGTGGATGGTTTTATACGCTTCACGCTATCGGAACTTTGGTTTTTGATAAAGTAGCTTATAAAAACGTAGTTTCAAATGGTTTGGTTTTAGATAAAAATGGAATCAAAATGTCTAAGAGTAAAGGCAATACTATAGATCCATTTAAAACCATCGCAGAATACGGTCCTGATGCCACACGCTGGTACATGATTATGAATGCAAATCCGTGGGATAACTTGAAGTTTGACTTGGAAGGAATTGCTGAGGTTAGACGCAAATTCTTCGGAACACTTTACAATACCTATTCATTCTTCTCGTTATATGCGAACATTGATGGATTTAAATATGCTGAAGCTGAAATTCCGTTAAACGAAAGACCTGAAATCGATCAGTGGATTATTTCTGAATTGCATACGTTAATAAAATTTGTTGATGAATGCTACGCAGATTATGAACCTACAAAAGCAACAAGAGCAATTTCAGACTTTGTTCAGGAAAACTTAAGTAACTGGTACGTTCGTTTATGCCGTCGTCGTTTCTGGAAAGGCGAATATGCGAAAGATAAAATTGCAGCTTACCAAACACTCTATGCCTGTTTGCTTACAATCAGCAAATTGAGTGCTCCGGTAGCGCCGTTTTTCATGGATAAATTATATCGTGATTTAACAGCTTCAACAAAAACAGAGGATTTTGCTAGTGTTCACTTGGCTGAATTCCCAAAATTTGTCGAAAACTTTGTTAATAAAACGTTAGAAAGTAAAATGCAGAAGGCGCAAACTATCTCTTCACTAGTTTTATCACTACGTAAAAAAGAGATGATTAAAGTGCGTCAGCCTTTGCAAAAGGTAATGATTCCAGTGCTTGACGAGAATCAGCGTACTGAAATTGAAGCCATTTCTGACTTGGTAAAAGCTGAGGTAAACGTAAAAGAAATTGAACTTTTAGATGATGCTTCTGGTATTTTGGTGAAACAAATTAAACCTAATTTTAAAGCACTAGGACCACGTTTTGGAAAAGATATGGGGTTGATTTCTAAGGAGATACAGAATTTTTCTCCAGATCAGATCAATCAGTTGGATAAGCAGGGGACGCTGGATATTGTTATTGCTGGAAATAGTGTAACTTTATCCTTAGAAGACGTCGAAATAACATCACAAGATATCGAAGGCTGGCTGGTTGCAAATTCAAACGGAATAACCGTTGCGCTTGACATCACAATATCTGAAGAATTAAAAAATGAAGGTATCGCGAGAGAATTGGTAAACAGAATTCAGAATATCCGTAAAGATTCAGGATTTGAAGTTACTGATAAGATCAAAGTACAAATAAAAAGAGACGGCATTTTAGAAGATGCAGTTTTGAAAAACTCAGACTATATTAAGTCTGAAACATTAACAGACGATTTGGTTTTTGTTGACGCTTTAGAAAACGGCACAGAAATTGAGTTTGATGATATTAGAACAATGATATTAATTTCAAAATAAAGTATAATACCATGATAGATGAAATTACAAGATACTCAGACGCTGATTTAGCAGAGTTCAAAGAAATAATACAAGCAAAAATCCAAAAAGCACAAGCAGATCTTGATTTGATCAAAAGTGCTTATATGAATGATTTAAATAACGGAACGGACGATACATCTCCAACTTTCAAAGCTTTTGAAGAAGGAAGTGAAACAATGTCTAAAGAAGCAAACTCTCAATTGGCAATTCGTCAGGAGAAGTTTATTCGTGACTTGAAAAACGCTTTATTCCGTGTTGAAAATAAAACATATGGTATCTGTAAAGTAACAGGTAAATTAATTAGCAAAGAAAGGCTTAAAATCGTTCCTCATGCAACAATGAGTATCGAAGCTAAAAACTTGCAAAGATAATTTCACTAAAAGCTAAAATATTAAAAAGCGCCTTTTAATTAGGGCGCTTTTTTTGTTTAAGATTCGGCGTAATGTACTGTCATCGTTGAATTGGATCTTTGAAAGAATTTATTTATAATAATTTAAAATAATCGATATTTTGCAAGGTTGTTTTTTGTAAGAACATACTAGGTGGCTAAAGTGTTATTTGAAAAGTGATTAAAATAAAAAAACCGCCTTATTCGACGGTTTTAATTTGATAGAAGAAATGGCGATAATTTACGCTAGATTTTTCTCGACTTCAGCTTTGTGCTTTCTTAAAATAGCTCTTGTCATTCCTAAATTTGCTTTTGATGCATCGGCAGCAAGATAGATCATGAATTTTTTGTTTGGAGAAATGTCGATGATATGAATTTGATTAGAAAGAGTAATCAAAATATCTTCAATATTCTGGTTTAAGTTTAATGCTTTTACGGCATTTAGCTTTGCTTTTACAACTTCTAAGTTATAAGCAGCTGCAAGTTCAGGATCAAAACTTGGATCAACAGTTAAGTTTCCAAAACTTAATCCAGATTCAATTTCTGTTACAGCTACAGCAATAAAGCCGTTTACATTGGTTTTCATTTCATTTAAAAACACGTTTAAAAAGTCGTTACTCATGGTCGTTTGGGTTATTTGTTAATAGATTTTATGTTATTTTAATAGTGAATTTTTGCTTAGTTCAGCAGAAACTTCTTCTGTAGAACGCATTAATAAGGCAAGATTGCTTCCTTCTTTAGAAAATGCAACAATGAAATTGGAACCGCTTATTTTGTTTCCAACAATCACGCCTTCTGCGCTTTTTAGATACAATTGTTTTAAGGAACCTTTTTCAAGATCAATTAAAAATTTTTCGCTCATTGATAAAATTGCTGCGCTCATTGCGGCAATGCTGTCTCCGTAGTCAATATTTAAGGAAGTGATAAGTTTTCCTTTTCCGTTAAGGATCAATGCTGCGGTAGATTTGGTGTTGACTAGAAAGTCATTCAGAGTAGTGGTAATTTCATTCATGATTTTGTAGGATTTCGGGGAAATGTTAAATTCTTTATGTTTTGGTTCTGTTTTTGGAAATTAATTTTGGGATAAAACTAAACAAGTGTTAATTTTATTTAACAAATATAAATTAAAATATGTATCATTGTAATACCAAATCATTAATAATTTAATTTATTTACTGTAAAAAACTTACATTATGGCTAAAGTACTGAAATTCAAGGAAGTAAATTCTGATGTTGAGCGTAGAATGAAGGATTTTGAAAAACTACGTGTCAAATTAAAAACAGACATAAAAAAGAATGAAGCCAAGAGGGCAGCTGCCGGAAAAGAAAGTAAAGGTATATTTAAATCTATCTCCGATTTTTTCTCCGACAGTCCAAAAACGCCTTCAAATGCTGTAGCGAAAAAATAAACTTTATTAGGTTTAGATTAGCACTTAAACTTACTTTAGTTTATTACAAAACAATTAACGCTCCTTTAGGAGCGTTTTTTTTGATTAAATTGCTATTTTTGCCCATCAAAAAATTATAAAATGTCATTACGAAAAGCGTATTTCCTTATATTTCTAGTTTTAATTGTTGATCAGCTTTCTAAAATTTATGTCAAAACAAACTTTGTTCTTGGAGAGGAATTTCTTGTTTTTGACTGGTTTAGAATTCATTTTATTGAAAATGAAGGAATGGCTTGGGGAACAAAAATTCCAGGAGAATATGGAAAACTTATCTTGACTGTTTTTAGAATTTTTGCGGTTGTCGGCATTGGCTGGTGGCTTGCAGATTCGGTTAAAAAACGTCATTCAACTTATTTAATAGTTGCAATTGCATTAATTTTTGCTGGAGCGGCAGGAAATATTATCGATTCTGTTTTCTACGGAGTTATTTTTGATGACAGCACACACAATTTAGCAACGATTTTTTCTCCAGCACCATACGGAACTTGGTTTCATGGTTTGGTTGTAGATATGTTTTATTTTCCAATTTGGGAAGGAAATCTTCCAACTTGGCTTCCAATTTTTGGCGGTAAACATTTTGCATTTTTTAATGCTATTTTCAATGTTGCAGATATGGCGATCTCTACTGGAGTAGGTATACTTTTGGTTTTCAATAAAAGAGCTTTTCCAAAATACAACTAATTAATTCAAAATAATAAGATTCCAAATTCCTGTATTTCTAGATATCGGAATTTGGAATTTTTCATTTTTGGAATTTGAAAATTTTACAATATAGGTTTAATATTATTGTGTTATTTTTACGATACAAAAAATCAAATTATGCAAAGTCCGTCTTTCTCTATTTATGATGCTTCTGCAGGATCAGGAAAGACCTATACATTGGTTAAAGAGTATTTGAAAATTATTCTTTCTTCGCCAAAAAATGATGCATACCGAAATATCTTAGCCATTACATTTACCAATAAGGCGGTTCACGAAATGAAAAGCCGAATTGTTGGCAGTTTATCTGAATTTGCAAAAGATGATCCGTCTTCAAAAGCGGTTGATTTGATGGAAGATTTGGCTCGAGAAACTGGTCTTTCGGTTATTAAAATCAAAACCAAATCACAGCAGATTATAAAGCACTTAATTCATAATTATGCTGCTTTTGATATTTCTACAATTGATAAATTTACCCATAAAGTTATTCGTGCGTTTGCGCATGATTTGAATCTTCCAATGACTTTTGAAGTTACTTTGGATACGGAAAATTTATTGGTCGAAGCTGTTGATGCGATTATCGCGCAGGCTGGTGAAGATGAAACTCTGACCAAATTGCTCATCGATTTTACAATGGAAAAAACCGATGATGATAAAAGTTGGGATATTTCACGAGAGATTCTCGATACAGGAAGATTGGTTTTGAATGAAAATAACCGAAATGAGATTCTTCATTTTCAAGACAAATCGATTGGAGAATTTGTTGAAATCAAAAAGAAAATGCAGGCACTCTGCAAAGAATTGGAAGAAACAAATGCTGGGTGTGCTGTTAAAGCAATTGAATTAATTGATAAAAACGGAATCGATCCAAAATCATTTTCCAGAGGAACTTTTCCAAATCACTTAGATAGTATTCGGGATGGAAAATTTAATCCGAAGAATAAAACCTTTCATGAATTTGAAGATATTGCGATTAATAAAACGGCAAAAGACCGAGCGTTAATTGAAAATATTATTCCAGAACTGCTTCAAGTATTGAAGGATGTTTATCAAAACTTTGAAAAAAGAGATTTTTATAAAGCCTTTTTAAAAAATATTACACCACTTTCTTTATTGAATACAGTGAGTAACGAATTGGCAAAAATTCAATCGGAACAAAATATTTTGTCGATTTCAGAATTTAATGCCATTATTCACCGCGAAATTCAGAATCAGCCGGCGCCTTTTATTTATGAACGTTTGGGAGAGCGTTATCGAAATTTCTTTATTGATGAATTTCAAGATACTTCAGAAATGCAATGGCAGAATCTTATTCCGCTAATTGATAATTCACTTTCAGGTTTAGATGATTTAGGAAATAAAGGAACTTTGATGATTGTTGGAGATCCAAAACAATCCATTTATCGCTGGCGCGGAGGTAAAGCAGAACAGTTTATTGAATTAAGTAAAGATATAAATCCGTTTAATAATCCAGATAAGGCAATTCGGCATTTAAATACAAATTATCGAAGTTACAGCGAAGTTATTGAGTTTAATAATACTTTTTTTAGACTTATTTCGGCAGAATTTTCAAATGAAGATTATAAGGATTTGTATGAAAATCATAGTTTTCAGAATATAAATTCGAAAGAAGGCGGTTATGTAAATATTTCATTTCTTCCAATAGTGGATAAAAATGATTTTGCCGATGAAGAAGAAGCTGTAGAAAAGTCCGATTTGTATGTGTTGGCAACTTTAAATACAATCCAAGAAGTTTTAAAACAAGGGTTTGAATATAAAGATATCGTAGTTCTAACCCGTAAAAGAGGGCAGGGAATTGCGATTGCCAATTATCTGACTGAACAGGGAATTCCGCTTTTATCATCAGAAACTCTGATGGTTCAAAATGCATCAGAAGTTCGTTTGATTGTTCATTTGCTTCGATATTTGAGTAATAGCGCTGATTTAGAGTCAAAAGCAAATTTTCTGCATTTTTTAGCTTCAACCAAAGATTTGGCAATGCCAATTCATGATTTTATTGCTAAAGGAATGAGTTATAAAACAGAAAAAGAATTTGAAGACTGGCTTTTGACTTTTGATGTTGCTTTTTCTTTTAAAGATGTCCGCAAAAAATCTTTGTATGAAGCAGTAGAAATTGTAATTTCTAAATTTATTCTTCCATCAGAAGGAAATGCATATGTTCAGTTTTTCTTGGATATTGTTTTAGAAAGAGATATTAGAAATCAATCTGGTATAGCTGACTTTTTAGTGTTTTGGGATAAAAATTCAGATAAATTCAGTATTCCTTCTCCCGAAGGAAATAATGCTGTTCGAATTATGACGATTCATAAGTCAAAAGGATTGGAATTTCCAGTTGTAATTATGCCTTTTGCAGATGAAGATTATAATCGAAAACCAAAAGATAAATTGTGGCTCGATACAGAAGAAGTTGATTTGGGAGTACCAAAAGCATTGGTTGATAATAGCAGTGTTGTAGAAAGTTTTGGTGAAAGTGCGTCGGCTGTTTTTAATCTGAAGAAACAAGAAGAACTGCTGGATAATATCAATGTTTTGTACGTGGCGCTGACTCGAGCAGAGGAACAATTATATGTGATTTCGCAATCGCTAAAAGCAAAAAATGACGGAGAATATCCAAATAATATGGCTTCCTTTTTTATTAAATTTTTAATTAATGAAGGAGTTTACGAAGAAGAAAAACTAAACTACGAATTCGGAAATAAAACAAGACTTTCAAAAGCTTCAAAAACGGTTGATTTAGTAAAGTCGATTCCGATTGTAAAAGAAGTTTTGAATCCGAAAAAAATAAAAATTGCGCAACGCGAGGCTTTAATGTGGGGAACGCATCAGCAGGAAGCGATTTCGTATGGAAATATTGTACATGAGATTTTAGCTTTTGTAAAAGATAAAACAGATGTTGATCTTGCCGTAACAAAATCACTCGAAAACGGATTGATAACGTATGATCAAGTAGAGCAGGTTTTGCAAACTCTGAGAGAAATTGTAAATCATCCTGAACTAGAAGTTTGTTACAATGGAAATCATACTGTTTTGAATGAGCAGACAATTGTGCAAAAACAAGGAAGAATTTTGAAGCCTGATCGAGTTGTTTTTTTAGAAAATAAAGAAGCTTTTTTATTGGATTATAAAACTGGTGCGTTTAGCGCAAAATATCAGCAGCAAATTCAGGAATACCAAGATGCAATTGAAGATTTAGGATACAAAGTGTTAAAAAAGGCTTTGGTGTATATCGGGTCGGAAATTGAAGTAGTAAATTTGTGATAAAATTAATCAGATGTTAAAGAAATAACGAGACTAATTATTGTTAAGTTGTTAATTTTTAACGTTTTAAATAAATGTAAAAATGTACGGTAAAATAAAAGAACATCTGCAAAGCGAGCTGCAGACAATCGAAGAAAATGGAATTTTTAAAAAGGAACGAATTATTACCTCTCCACAAGGGGCAGAAATCAAAATTTCGACTGGTGAAACAGTTCTAAATTTTTGTGCTAATAATTATTTAGGACTTTCTTCGCATCCAGAAGTAGTACAGGCTGCAAAAGATACTTTGGATACACATGGATTCGGAATGTCATCGGTGCGTTTTATATGCGGTACACAGGATATTCATAAAACATTAGAACAAAAAATTGCCGATTTTTATGGTACAGAAGATACTATTTTGTACGCGGCGGCATTTGATGCAAATGGAGGAATTTTTGAGCCATTACTGGGAGAAAATGATGCGATTATTTCGGATAGTTTAAATCACGCTTCGATCATCGATGGAGTTCGTCTTTGTAAAGCAGTGCGTTACCGTTATGAAAACAGCAATATGGAAGATTTAGAACAGCAGTTAATTAAGGCTAATGAAGCTGGAGCTCGTTTTAAATTAATTGTTACAGATGGTGTATTCTCAATGGATGGAGTAGTAGCACCGCTGGATAAAATTTGTGATTTAGCCGACAAGTATGATGCGATGGTGATGGTAGATGAATGTCATGCTGCTGGATTTATTGGTGCTACAGGAAAAGGAACTCTGGAAGCAAAAGGAGTGATGGGAAGAGTAGATATTATTACCGGAACTCTAGGTAAAGCATTGGGTGGCGCAATGGGCGGATATACTACAGCTAAAAAGGAAATAATCGAATTGCTTCGCCAAAGATCAAGACCTTATTTGTTTTCAAATTCTTTAGCACCGGCGATTGTGGGGGCTGCAATAAAAGTGTTTGAATTGTTAGAAAAAGACACAACATTGCGCGATAAATTAGAGTGGAATACCAACTATTTTAAAGAGGGTATGAAGAAAGCTGGTTTTGATATTATAGACGGCGATTCTGCTATAGTTCCAGTCATGTTATACGATGCAAAATTGTCTCAAACAATGGCAAATGAACTCCTAAAAGAAGGAATTTATGTTATTGGATTCTTTTTTCCAGTTGTTCCAAAAAATAAGGCCAGAATACGCGTACAGCTATCTGCAGCGCATGATAAAGAGCATTTAGACAAAGCTATAAATGCCTTCACAGTTGTCGGTAAAATGTTAAAAGTTATATAATTACCACTTTGGTCAAATTTTTGTAGGTTTTTTTTAACATTTCATTTTGTATTTAAAAATTTTGGTGTTACTTTTGCTTGTAATTAACTAAATTGTAATTAAAAAAATTAAGTATGAAACATCTTAACAAACTTTTAGTTGCTGTATTGATGGCGATGGGCTTAAATGCTCACGCACAAGATAGTAACAATCCATGGGCGATCTCTTTTGGGGTTAACGCTGTGGATACTAGAACTAGTTCTGGAGCTGGTCATGGTTTCTTTGATCAACACTTCTCTCAGCCATTCGCAGTAAAAGACAACTGGAATATCCTTCCTTCTCTATCTTACATTGGTGTAAATAGATATGTTGGTAGTGGATTCTCTGTTGGTTTACAAGGGTCTGTAAACAAAATTGATAAATTGGTTGTTTTTAATCAACTTCCTGGTGGTGACTCTAGAGGTAACAATGTTGTTAATCCTGGAGATTTAATGTACTACGGAATTGATGCTACTATCAAATACAGCTTCCAAGAATTAATCAAATCTAAAGTGATTGATCCTTCGTTATCTGTTGGTGGAGGTTACACTTTCTTCGGAGATAACAGTTTTGGAACTGTTAACCCAGGTGCTGGTATCACTTTCTGGTTTACAGATGCTATCGGTTTAGAATTAGCTACAAAATACAAATGGGCTGTAGCTGCTAATGAGGATAAACCTCTTGACAGATCTGTGTTTCAACACACTGCTGGTTTAGTTTTCAAATTCGGAGGTAAAGATACTGACGGAGACGGAATCTATGACAAAGATGATGCTTGTCCAGATGTTGCTGGTTTAAAACAATTCAACGGATGTCCTGATACTGACGGAGACGGAATCGTTGATGCTTCTGACGCTTGTCCAGATGTTTTTGGTTTAGCTGCATTAAACGGATGTCCTGATACTGACGGAGACGGAATCGCTGATAAGGATGATGCTTGTC
>NZ_CAMLIX010000081.1 GCF_946479975.1 uncultured Flavobacterium sp. | reverse complement strand
CTTTTACCACCGATTTCTTCTATTTTTGCCTTTACCTCTCTCTTCAGAGTTATCGTTTTTGTTGAAGTATTTTTTACAAAAGTTAATCCAGATGCTGGTATTCCAGTTACTGTTGCATCAGTTGCATCTCCACCCCAAGTAAATACAATTGAAGAGATTGCTGTGCCACTTACAACAGTTTGATTGTTATTTGAAGAAGAGGTCAAAGTTAAAGATTGCGTTCCAGCTGGAGGATTTCCTTCACCTTGTACAGCAACTAATGTTCCAGTGTAATTTGTAAGTGCCGTTTTTAATGCTGTAATAACCAAAGAAGAAGTATCATCTGTAGCGTTGTTGAAAGTCCATTTCAAATCTCCTCCAGAAACTCTTCCTGCATATTGAGTAGTTTTTGTTTTTGCAGCTGCAGGAGTATCAATAACTAAGTTTTTCACATACAAATTAGCATCTGTATCAAAGTTATTATAGGTATTTGCACCCGATTTAGATTTTACAGCACTGCTCACAACTTCGCCTCTTGTAGACGCTACATAAGCATCGAAATCTGTCGTAGAACTAATTTTTCCTGAGATATTGTATAACGGATTTGGATCATTATAAGCCACAAAACGCATGTTGTTTGTTCCGTTAGACGCGTCAAAAGTATTGTTATAAGCTTTTATACTTCCTCCAGCTTCACCAGAGAATGTTCCCATTGTTCCTGCATTATTTACTTGGCCGGCTTCGTCCCAAATATCAGAACCTTGAAGTGAAGTTAACATTGGATGCTTACTGTTTCTATAGTAATTGCCTTCAACAAAAAGTGACGAACCTAGAGTGGATCCTGCGCCATATTTAGAAACTCCATCATAATAATTGTTGTAGATATGTGCTGAATAATAGCGTACACGTGGATGACGAGAATCTGAATGGTCAAACCAGTTGTGATGATACGTTATATAGAGTCCAGAAGTTGTTCCTTCGCTCAAACCTAGAAGACTAGCTTTTCCATTATCCCAAAAGTGGTTGTACGATAAGGTAATGTAAGTCGAAGTTTTATTGTCTAATGCTCCGTCGCCTTTTATTTGGTCGGCATCGCTTCCCGCATTTCCATAATATAAGTCGCAGTTATGAACCCAAACGTGATCATTGTCCTGCTGCATTCCTACGTTGTCGCCTGCGGTACTGTCGCAATTCATAAATCCAAGATTGCTTACTTCAATGTTTGAAGCCGATTTTAATCTAACTCCCCATCCGTTTGCAACAGCATCATCTCCAACACCTTCAATCGTAACATAACTAGAAGCATTGTTAGCGTTTTCAATTACAACATCGCCACCTTCCATCACTGACATGTCGGTAATATTCCCGATTAGACGAATAATAAAAGGACGAGTGTCTTTTCCTTTTTTAATCGCATAAAGAATATTCTGTAAACCAATACAAGGATTTGCACTAGCTCCAGTGATATTCATTGAAATTGTGTTTTTCGTATTTTGGGTAATGTAAAGAATTACCGCATTATCTTTTGGAGTTCCATCTGCTTTATATCCACCAGGAACGCGACCGCCATCAAAAGCAAATCCATTTCTGTCATGTGCTGTTACAGTTAAGTTTCCTGTTGTAGTTCCTGTTCCTTCAGCGCCATTTATAACAGGTTTTACTTTGACCGTGTAAGTTCCAGCTTTAAGACCTGGAATATCTGCGCGCAAATAAGAACCATAACTTCTAATAAGCTGATCGTCTATTTTTTTGTCTGTAAATCCGTTTCCGGTATAGTAAACATTATAGGTTTGGGCACCAGTAACTGGCTGCCATTTTACAAATGCAGATTCTAGCCACCCAGAAGCTTCATTGATAGTTTGTGCCCATAACTGAGCTGTCATAAGAAAGACAGCCACAAAAAGTAGGTTTTTTTTCATAGTGTTTGTTTTAGATAGTTAATAAATAAGTAAGTGGTTTTACTTTTCAATTCCAACGTGGTTGATTGTAATCGATTACACGAAATTATATATTAATTTTTAATACCGTAATTTTTTTACTATAAAAAATAAAATACTTTATTTTTTTGGCTTTTAAAATGTTAAAAATGCAACTAATTGCACGAATTGTAATTTATTGCACTTCAAATCAAGATTGAGGAAAGCCGTATTTTCCTAGCTTTTGATAATTTTGAGATTTAAGTAGGTGCAAAATGAAAGATTTGTAATTTTTTTTAATTACATAAATTACATTTTAATTTTTTGTAAGAAATGGATTCTTTTTGAATTCTGAATAACAGATTATTCTTAAAAGTTTAAAAATTTGATTTTACAATTATAGATTAAAAAGTAACCTTTAAACATAAAAAAGCCTTTTTGATTTTACTCAAAAAGGCTTTTGGATTATTAAAAGAGACTTTTTAGTCTTTACTAGAAAGTTTTGATAAAAGTCTTAAGAATTCGATATATAGCCAAACTAATGTAACCATTAATCCCATTGCTCCATACCATTCCATATATTTTGGCATTTTTTCGCTTGCTCCTTTTTCAATTAAATCGAAATCTAAGAAAAGGTTAAGAGCAGCTATAATAATAACAAAAATACTGATACCAATACTCATCATAGAATTTCCGTAGTGAACAGGAACATAGCTTGAAGCAAACATAGAAACAATCCAAGAGATTAAATAGTATGTTGCAATTGCTAATGTTGCAGCAACAACAACAGATTTGAATTGCTCTGTAACTTTAACAATTCTGAATTTATATAAACCTAAGCAAACTAAGAAAGTAACCAAAGTTGCTCCAACAGCATTGATTACAATTCCCGGAAATTTTAGTTCGAAAATTGCAGATATTCCTCCAATAAATAATCCTTCAAATAGCGCATATCCTGGAGCTAGGTAAGGAGATAACTGAGGTTTAAATGCAGAAACTAGTACCAAAATAAAACCTACAATTGCACCACCAATAGTTGGAAGCATTGGGTTCATTCCGTTAAAAGCCATCCACCATGTTACCATAGCAGCACCGCATAAAATAAAAAATAAGATTGCTGTTTTGTTGATTGTCCCAGATACCGTCATTTCCTGATTATAGTCAATAATCTGAGCTTGGTGTACTTGAGTTCTTGATTCATCATTAGATGAAAAACGCTTACTGTTTAAAAACGGATTTTTTGAATTAAAGTTCATGATTTAATACATTTAATTGAACCCAAATATATGGAGATTTTTTGAGCTTCGATTATTTCCGTTAAAATTTTAACAAGTGATTTTGTTTAGAAATCAGTTTAGAATTGGACAAAAAAAATCCATTCTGTTTTAGCAGAATGGATTATATATTGTAAGCTTTATTTTTTATTTCAATAAGTCTAAAACTATTGAAGGGTATAAACCTAATGCAATATTTAAAACGATTGATAAAACCGCAGTCGCGTAAATAAGGAATGGTTTTCCTGTTCTTTCTTGGTTTGGTTCTTTAGAATACATTGCTAAAATTAGTTTGAAATAATATCCAACACTAATAATAGAATTGATAACAGCCACAATTACTAAAACAATATGTCCTGCTTGAATAGTTTGGTTGAATAAAAATAATTTAGCAAAGAATCCAGAGAAAATTGGAATTCCGGCCATAGATAATAATGAAGCTGTAAGAATCGCAGCCAATAACGGATTTGTTTTTCCTAATCCGTGGAAGTTTGTAATGTCTTCATTATCATGATCTCTGCATACATATAAAATAACACTAAAAGCAGCGATACCAGCCAAAGCATAAGCAGTAGTGTAATATAATAAAACACCAGCAGATGCAGAAACAGTTAGCAAAGTCATTAACATGAAACCTGCGTGAGAGATTCCAGAAAACGCTAACATACGTTTTACATTTACTTGTCTTAATGCCATAAGGTTACCAACAGACATTGACGCAATTGAAATAATTACAACAATCATTTCAAAAGTATGTAATAGATCTTGATTTTCTAATGAAGCAATTAAGTTCATGCCAGCAACCAATTTGAATAAAGTTGCAATTGCGACTACTTTTGCAAGCGTACTCATTAAAGCAGTTGTTAAAGCAGGAGAACCTTCGTAAACGTCTGGTGCCCAAAAGTGGAAAGGAACAGCCGCAACTTTAAACAACATTCCTATAATCATTAAAACCATCCCGATTGGAAACCAAATTGGTAACTCTGCAGAAAGTGCGATTTCGTGAATTTCACTAATATCAAAAGTTCCCATTGCACCGTAAATCAAACAGATTCCAAAAAGAATAATTCCAGAAGCGAAAGATCCCATTAAGAAATATTTCATTCCAGCTTCGTTACTTTTTATATTTAATCTTTCGCTTGCAGCTAAAACATATAAAGCGATAGATAAAATTTCAATTCCTAAGAAGAACATGGCTAAGTTTCCAAATGAAACCATTGCCACAGCTCCAGCTAATAAAAATACTTTAATAGCAATAAAATCTGAAAGTTTGCTTGGATGCTTATGATAAAAATTATGACTTAACGCTACAAGGAAAATCGTCAAAACGATAAACAATGATGAAAAAGCTGTAGAAAATTTGCTTACAGTAATCATATTGTTGTAATAACTTTGTTCTGTTCCAAATTCGCAGAAATTAAGTGCCAGTACACCTAGTAAACCTAAAATGGTAATAGGAATGATGGCCTTTCTTAAATTAAGAATTTCAAACAATAGGCAGAAAATACCCAATCCTGTTATAGCTATTAATGTATTCATTTTTGTCTTTTTGATTTAGGATTTCATGTTAAGTGTAATCCTAATTTATTTTTGTTTAAAATATTAGTTCTTATTGATAACTTGTAAAATCGTTTCCAAGCTTGGTGTAATCAAATCTGTAATTGGTTTTGGATAAAAACCAAAGAATAATAAAACTGCAATGATTACCGCAAAAGAAATTCCTTCGTTGATTGTAACATCTGCAAAAGTTTTAGAATTAGTTTCTCCTAACATTACATGCTGGAACATTCTTAACATATAGTAAGCTCCTAAAATAATAGTGGTTCCACCAAGAATAGCAAACCAAATATTGATTTGAGATAAACTGTATAATACTGTAAATTCTCCAACAAAGTTAAATGTACTTGGTAATGCAACAGATGCCAAAACTAAGATTAAAAACATTGAGGTAAATTTTGGAGCTTGTGTACGAATACCGCCTAAAGCTTCAATCTCTCTAGTTTCAAATCTTCTGAAAATTACTTCAGCAGCAAAGAACAATCCAACTACTACAAAACCGTGAGCGATCATTTGCAAAACAGCACCTCTTAAACCATCAAGAGTTAGCGTGTAAGATCCTGCAGCAATTAATCCAACGTGAGCAAGAGAAGAGTAAGCCAATAATTTCTTTAAATCTTTTTGTCTCAAAGCAACGATTGATCCGTAGATTACACCAGCAATTCCTAAACCAATAAAAATGTACATGTATTCTTTGGCAGCAAGCGGCGCAATTGGCAATTGCCATCTAATAACGCTATACAATCCCATTTTTAGCATGATACCAGATAAAAGCATTGTTCCAACAGTTGGTGCTTTTTGGTACACATTTGCCTGCCATGTGTGGAAAGGAATAATTGGAATTTTGATCGCGTATGCTAAAAAGAAAGCTAAGAATATCCATAGTTGCTCATCAGCAGATAAATCTACTTTGTATAAATCTTCAATTAAGAAAGAACCCGCTTTTTGGTATAAATAGATAAAAGCAGTTAACATGAATAATGAACCCGCAAGTGTATAAATAAAGAATTTAACCACTGCTTTTCTTCTTTCTTCAGCATCACCATTCCCCCAAATTAAAGCAATAAAGTAAATTGGAATAAGAGCTAACTCCCAGAAAATATAATATAAAAGACCATCTGCAGCAAGAAAAGTTCCTGTCATTGCAAAAGCCATAAATAAGATTAAAGCATAAAAACCTTTAGCATTTTTATATTCATTTCCAAAAGAAGAAAATATAATAATAGGAGTTAAAGCTACAGTTAGCAAAAGCATAGCAATTCCCAATCCGTCAGCATTTAGCGCAAATGAAATTTTAGGCTGATTGATCCAAGCATGAATTAAGCTGATATTTTCGCCAGCTAAAAAATGATTGAACAATACAACCGAACAGCCCAAAGCCGTTAAACTAAAGAACAAAGCTACTTTTGAAGCGAGTTTGTCACCAACAAAATAAGTGGCAAATGCACCAACTAAAAGAATAATTAATATAAGAGAAACGTTCATAGTTATAAAATTATTGAGCTAAAAATATATAAGATACAATGGCACAAAGACCTAACACGAAAGCAAATAAATATAATCCGATGCTTCCTGTTTGTAATTTTTTTCCTTGAAAAGCAATTTCGTTTGCTATTTTACCCAATCCGAAAACAGCAGCAGAAAGTGCCGTTTCGATATAGTCTCTAAAGAATTTAGATAAACTATTAATTGGTGCTACAAATACTGCGTCGTAAACTTCGTCTACATAATATTTGTTGTATAAAACTTTGCTTAAACCAGTAATGTTTTCATCAGATTCTGGAACATTATCTTGTTTAAAGTATTTTACGTAAGCAATTAAAATTCCTAATAAACCGCCAAGAACAGCAACACCCATTAAAGTGTATTCAGTTGCACCTAAATGATGTTCTTCTCCAGCCACTTTTGTGAAAAGAGGAGCAAGATATTCATTCAGCCAGCTGTTTCCAGGTAAACTAATTAATCCTCCAAAAGTTGCTAAAATAGCTAAGATGATAAGCGGAATAGTAATTAATGAACCACTTTCGTGTAAATGATGTTTTTGCTCTTCAGTTCCTCTAAATTCTTTGAAGAAAGTCAAGAACATTAATCTAAACATATAGAAAGCTGTCATAATAGAAGCAATCGATCCAACAACGTATAATGGAATACTGTGGTGAAAAGCGGTCAATAAAATTTCGTCTTTAGAAAAGAATCCTGAGAAAAATGGAACTCCAGAAATTGCTAATGAAGAAATCAACATTGTCCAGAATGTAATTGGCATTGCTTTTCTAAGTCCACCCATTTTACGCATATCCTGTTCTCCGTGTAATCCGTGAATTACAGATCCAGAACCTAAGAATAAACAAGCTTTAAAGAAAGCGTGAGTAATAACGTGAAAAACAGCTACTTCATAAGCTCCAAATCCTAATGCTAAAAACATTAATCCTAATTGTGAAACTGTAGAATAAGCCAATACTTTTTTGATATCTGTTTGTACCAATCCAATTGTAGCAGCAACTAATGAAGTGATAGCTCCAATAATCGCAATTACATTTTGAACATCGTGAGCTAAGTCAAAAACAAAGTTCAATCTCGTTACCATAAAAATACCTGCAGTTACCATCGTAGCCGCGTGAATCAATGCAGAAACTGGAGTTGGTCCAGCCATCGCATCAGGTAACCAAGTGTATAACGGTATTTGAGCAGATTTACCACAAGCTCCAATGAACAAACATAAAGCCGCTAAAGAAAGTAAAGGTAAATTTAAGTTTGAGGCTCCAGCAATTGCAGTTTTTAAGGTTGCATAATCTAATGTTGAAAACATCGAACCAATGATGAACATTCCGATTAATAAACCTAAATCTCCAATTCTGTTCATGATGAAAGCTTTTTTTGCTGCATCATTGTAATCCTGGTTTTTATGCCAAAATCCAATTAATAGGTAAGAACAAAGTCCAACACCTTCCCATCCAATGAAAAGAACTAATAAGTTACTTCCAATTACAAGCGTAATCATAAAGAAAATGAACAGATTTAAATACGCAAAAAATTTGTGCATATTTTCATCATCGTGCATGTAATTGATAGAGTATAAGTGAATCAAAGATCCAATCCCCGTTACAAAAAGTAACCAAAGAACAGACAATTGATCTAATAAAAATCCAAGATTGATTTTTAAGTTGCTAATTTGAATCCAGTCAAATAAAGTAACCTGAATTCCTTTTCCAGTTGAAGTTATTTGATTAAAAAGTAAAACAGAAACTACAAAAGAAATTGCTACGGCTACAGTTCCGATTGCACCAGAGACTGTTTTTCCTAAGCTTTTTCCAAAAAAGACATTTACCAGAAAACCTAGTAAAGGAGTTAAAACTAAAATTAAAGCTAAATTGGTATCCATTTCTGTTTATCCTTTTAAATTTTTTAAATTATCGATACTAATTGATCCGATATTTCTAAAGATAGAAACTAAAATGGCCAATCCTACCGCAACTTCGGCTGCAGCAACCGCCATCGAGAAGAACACAAAAACTTGTCCCTGCGCATCTTGATGATAAGTTGAAAAAGCAACAAATAAAAGGTTTACCGCATTCAACATAATTTCGATAGACATGAAAACGATAATAGCATTTCGTCTGTACAATACACCAAAAATACCAATACAGAAAAGTACAACACTCAAAAAGATGTAGTTTTCAATACCTATTTGATTTAATATATTACCCATTATTTATTTAATTTTTCTTTTTTAGACAATAGAACTGTTCCAATCATAGCAACCAAAAGCAAAACAGAAGCAAATTCAAACGGAACCATATATTCATCCAATAAAATTTTACCTAAAACTTTAATAGATTGAAAATCTTCTCCAGTAGAATCATAATCACCAACAATTGGTTTCGAGTTGATAAACAATGTAATCAAAACGATCAAGATCAAACAGAAAGAAACAATAGCTCCTAAACGTGTAATTCTAGGGCGGTGCACTTCTCTTTGTTCGTTTAAGTTCATCAACATAATGGTAAACAGGAACAAAATCATGATAGCTCCAGAGTAGACTATAATATGTACAATTGCTAAGAATTGAGAATTTAATAATAAATAATGACCAGCAATCGAGAAGAAACAAATCACTAAATAAATAGCACTATGAATTGGATTTCTACTAAAAATAGTCAAAAAAGCAGTAAGTACTGTAATAAACGCTAGGATACAAAATATCACTCCTACAGGAGTTGCGTTTGCAAGATCAGGAATGTGTATCATTAGTTAGCGTTGTTAAGTTGTGAATTTTTAATAGCCATTTCTAAAGGCATCACCAATTTGTCTTTTCCAAAAATAAAATCTTCTCTTTCGTAACTAGCAGGAACTAATACTTTTGAAGTTGTCAAGTAAATCGCATCTTTAGGGCAAGCTTCTTCACACAAACCACAGAAAATACAACGAAGCATGTTGATCTCATAGATTTCAGCATATTTCTCTTCTCTATATAAGTGTTTTTCATCTGCTTTACGTTCTGCAGCTTTCATTGTAATGGCTTCAGCAGGACAAGATAATGCACATAATCCGCAAGCTGTACAGTTCTCACGACCTTGTTCATCACGTTTCAACATGTGCTGACCACGATAAACCGGACTCATTGTACGAACCTGCTCAGGATAATGAATCGTAACTTTTTTTCTAAAAAGGTGTTTTAGCGTAATAGCCAAACCTTTTACAATCGCCACAAGATACAATCGTTCAATAAAAGTCATCTCTTTATTAGAGACCACCTTTTTTCTACCCGATAATGATATAGTTTCTATTGACATTTTTACTAGTATAGTTTATGATTTACAATTTGAAATCAATCAAATTAAAATCTATTTTGTTTTTTATTTGAAGCTAATCCTGCTCTCCGCTGTATCTTTTATGGTGAACCCCACCATAAAAGGATGCCGCTTCGATCAGGGCTAGGGCATTACGGTTCTTAGAATCCTAAAGCTGCTGCGATATCGTGTCTCAAAATAACAGCACCCGTAATCATAATATTAATAATCGAAAGCGGAATCAAAATTCTCCAGCCTAAGTTCATTAATTGGTCATATCTAAATCTCGGGATTGTCCAACGTACCCACATGTAAAAGAATATGAAGAAACATATTTTTACAAATAAAACAGCAATTCCTAATAAGTTAGCTGGATTTACACCAACATTTTCAACCATCCACTGCATTCCAGGGTAGTTGTAACCACCAAAGAACAATACAGAAATAATAGTTGCAGAAGTAAACATACTAGCATATTCAGCAAATAAATAGAATCCCATTTTCATAGAAGAATATTCTGTATGGTAACCTCCAATCAATTCACTTTCACATTCCGCTAAGTCAAAAGGAGTTCTATTAGTTTCTGCAAACGAACAGATTAAGAAAATTAAAAATGATAAAGGTTGATAGAAAACATTCCAGTTCATACCTTGTTGCTGTAATGAAATTTCTTTTAAACTCATTGTTCCAGTCATCATCAATAATGCAATCATTGATAATCCCATTGCAACTTCATAAGAAACCATTTGCGAAGCTGCACGAACAGCTCCCATTAAAGAGAATTTATTGTTAGAAGCCCATCCACCAATCATGATGCCGTAAACTCCAACAGAAAGAACTCCAAAAATGTATAATAACGCAATGTTTATATCTGTAGCCTGAAGAATAACTTCTCTTCCAAAAACTACTAAATGGTCTCCCCACGGAATTACCGCACTTGTCATTAAAGCCGTACTCATGGCAATTGCCGGACCTACAACAAATAAAAATTTATTAGGAGTATTTGGAAAAAATTCTTCTTTCGAGAATAATTTCATACCATCAGCAAGTGGTTGTAATAAACCTCCCCATCCAGCACGGTTTGGTCCAACACGATCTTGAAGGAAAGCTGCAACTTTACGTTCAGCCCAAGTAGAATACATTGCCATAATCATTGTTACAGCAAAAACTACAACAATTACAACACTCTTTTCTATAATAAACGCACCATCTACCATCATTAAGAGTTTTTATCGTTATTGTTTAATGGAATTTCAGCCATACTAATTTTTTTACGGTCAATATCTCTACCCATCAAAATATTCTTTTCAGTATCGATTTGTACTTTCTCTAATTTTTGAGTGTAGTTATTTTGGTTGATAACAGAATCTTTTTCAAATTCTCTCGGTCCTTCAATAACCCAGTCATTTACATCTTTGTGATCAAAACGGCAGCTGTTGCAGATAAACTCTTCAACTTCATGGTACTCATCTTTACGACCAGTCACACGTTGAATTTCTCCACCAAACATCCAAACAGTTGTTTTACCGCAGCATCCTGGAGTTGTACATTCTCTGTGAGCATTGTAAGGTTTATTGAACCAAACTCTTGATTTAAAACGGAAAGTTTTGTCAGTTAAAGCTCCAACTGGACAAACGTCAATCATGTTTCCAGAAAACTCATTGTCGATAGCTTTTGAAATTCCGGTAGAAATATTAGCGTGGTCACCACGATCTAATACTCCGTGAACTCTGTTGTCTGTCAATTGATCTGCAACTTGTACACATCTTTGGCATAAAATACAACGGTTCATATGTAGTTGAATATTCGGTCCAATATCTTCTGGCTCAAATGTTCTTTTTTCTTCAATAAAACGAGATTTTGGATTTCCGTGCTCAAAACTTAAGTTTTGAAGATCACATTCACCAGCCTGATCACAGATAGGGCAGTCTAATGGGTGGTTGATCAATAAAAATTCTGTTACCGATTTACGTGCTTCCGTAACTCTGGCAGAAGATTTACTGTTTACTTCCATTCCGTCCATACATCCTGTTACACAAGATGCCATTAATTTTGGCATTGGTCTTGGGTCAGCTTCACTTCCTTTAGAAACTTCAACTAAACAACAACGACATTTACCGCCGCTGCCTTTTAATTTTGAGTAATAGCACATGGCTGGCGGAACCAAATCTCCACCAATCATACGTGCAGCCTGCAGGATCGTTGTTCCTGGCTCTACGTCTATACTTTGACCGTCTATGGTTACTTTCATCTCTTTATTTTGTTTTTTTAGTTTCAGGTTTAAAGTTTCAGGTTGAACTTGAAACTAAAAAAACATGAAACTTGAAACTATTTTAAACTTTTTTGTTGAAAGTCGGAATATTGAAAAGAATTGCTGTCCTTTTAAACATTGTGAACTTTATAACTTTCTGCTTTTATACTTATACGATTACTTTACCGCCTACTAAATGCTTAACTTGTGAGAAAGGCTCGGCAACAAAGTGATCTCTATTTTTGATTTTTTCTGGGAAACGAACATGATATTCAAATTCATCTCTAAAGTGACGAATTGCTGCTGCAACTGGCCAAGAAGCGGCGTCACCTAGCGGACAAATTGTGTTTCCTTCAATTTTGCTTTGAATGCTCCACAATAATTCGATATCTTCTTCACGGCCTTGACCGTTTTCGATTCTCCATAATATTTTCTCTAACCATCCAGTTCCTTCACGGCAAGGCGTACATTGTCCGCAAGATTCGTGGTGGTAAAAACGAGCAAAATTCCAAGTATTTCTAACGACACAAGCAGTATCATTATAAACAATAAATCCTCCAGAACCTAACATCGATCCAGTAGCAAAACCACCGTCACTTAAAGATTCGTAAGTCATTAAACGATCTTCTCCATTCGCTGTTTTGAAAATCAATTCAGCAGGCAAAATCGGCACAGAAGATCCTCCAGGTACAAATGCTTTCAAAGGTCTGCTAGAAGACATTCCTCCTAAATACTCATCAGAATTCATGAATTCATCTACGCTTAAACCCAATTCAATTTCATAAACCCCAGGATTTTTAATGTGTCCAGAAGCAGAGATTAATTTAGTTCCAGTAGAACGTCCAATTCCAATTTTTGCATAATCATCACCAGAATTGTTAATGATCCAAGGCACCGTCGCAATAGTTTCAACATTGTTTACTACTGTTGGATTTGCCCAAAGACCAGAAACCGCTGGGAATGGTGGTTTAATACGAGGATTTCCTCTTTTACCTTCCAATGATTCGATTAATGCTGTTTCTTCTCCACAGATATAGGCTCCAGCTCCACAGTGAACGTGAAGTTCCAAATCATAACCTGTTCCTAATATATTTTTTCCTAACCAGCCTGCAGCTTTTGCCTCGGCGATTGCTCTTTCTAAAATTTTAAAAACCCACATATATTCTCCACGAATGTAGATATACGAAAGGTTAGCGCCCAAAGCGAAACTTGAAGTAATCATTCCTTCGATCAATAAGTGAGGAATATATTCCATCAAAAAGCGATCTTTGAAAGTTCCCGGCTCCGATTCGTCGGCGTTGCAAACTAAGTGTCTTGGTTTTCCTGACTTTTTATCAATAAAGCTCCATTTCATTCCGGCAGGGAAACCTGCACCTCCACGTCCACGTAATCCTGATTTTTTTACTTCTTCAGTAACTTCATCCGGAGTAAGTGTTTTTAAAGCTTTTTCTACAGAAGCGTAACCACCATTTTGGCGATATACTTCGTAAGTTTTAATTCCAGGAATATTGATTTTATCTAATAATATTTTTTGTGACATCTTATTTATCGTGTAATATTATTTTATCATCTCTGCAATCAGCGATTAACTGATCGATTTTTTCTTCTGTCAATTTCTCTTTGTAGAAATCTCCCAACTGCATCATCGGAGCGTATCCGCAAGCCCCTAAACATTCTACACCAGCAATGGTAAACATTCCGTCTGGAGTTGTTTCGCCCATTTTAATGCCTAATTTTTCAGAAGTATAATCCATTAAATTTTCGGCACCGTTTAAACAACAACAAGAAGTCTGGCAAAACTCAAACATGTATTTTCCAATTGGTTTTTGGTTGTACATGGTATAAAAAGTAACCACTTCATAAACCTCAATTGGTTTAATTTGAAGAATTTCGGCAACTTTATCCTGCAATTCAATGCTTAACCAGTTGTTATGTGCATCCTGAACTTCATGCAAAACAGGCAATAAAGCCGATTTCTGTTTTCCTTCAGGATAATGACTAATCAATTCATTGATGCGGGTCATCAATGCTTCGGTCATGTTTATTTCTTGTTTGTAATGTTTACGTTCCATTTTAATTTTAGATTTCTGATTTTAGATTTCTGATTTTTTCAATCTTTGTCTATAATCTATGATTCTTCAATCATTGTTTAAGTTTTAGATTCTTCAATCTGAATTTTTCAATTCCTAATTATATTTTTTAAATCTAAATTCTAAAATGTGCATTCTCAATCAGCAATCTAAAATCTATAATCTAAAATCTACAATCGTTATGCGTCTAATTCTCCTGCGATAACATTTAAACTTGATAAAATTACAATCGCATCAGACAGTAAAGCGCCTTTAATCATGTCTGGATATGCTTGGTAATAAATAAAACAAGGTCTTCTAAAGTGTAATCTATATGGAGTTCTGCTTCCGTCTGTAACTAAATAAAAACCTAACTCTCCATTTCCACCTTCAACAGGATGGTAAATTTCTGCAACTGGAACAGGAACTTCTCCCATTACAATTTTAAAGTGATAGATTAAGGATTCCATATTATGGTATACATCTTCTTTAGGAGGAAGGTAATAATCTGGAACTTCAGCATGGTATTCGTTTCCGACTGGCATTTTGTCCAAAGCCTGACGAATAATGCTTAAACTTTCCCAAACTTCTGCATTACGAACACAGAAACGATCGTACGTGTCACCTGATTTTCCAACCGGAACAATAAAATCGAAATCTTCGTAAGAGGAGTAAGGTTGTGCAACACGAACGTCATAATCAACACCGGCAGCGCGTAAGTTTGGACCTGTAAATCCGTAAGCCATTGCTTGTTCAGCAGAAATAGCTCCAACGTTTACAGTTCTGTCAAGGAAAATTCTGTTTCTTTCGAATAAGTTTTCGAATTCTTTCCAAGCAACTGGAAATTCTTCAAGGAAAGCTTCGATTTTTTTGAAAGCTTCTGGCGTCCAGTCTCTTTCAAATCCACCAATTCTTCCCATATTTGTGGTCAAACGAGCTCCACAAATTTCTTCATAAATCTCGTATACTTTTTCTCTAAATTGAAAAACGTACAAGAAACCAGTATATGCACCAGTATCAACCCCAAGAATCGAGTTACAGATCAAGTGGTCTGTAATACGAGCCAGCTCCATAACGATAACTCTTAAATATTGCGCTCTTTTTGGAACTTCAATACCTAGTAGTTTCTCTAATGTCATCCACCATCCCATATTGTTAATAGGAGAGGAGCAATAGTTCATACGGTCTGTAAGCGGCGTAATTTGATAAAAAGGACGATTTTCGGCGATTTTTTCGAATGCTCTGTGGATGTAACCAATAGTAGGTTCAGCCTCAAGAATTCTTTCACCATCCATCAGCAGAATATTTTGAAAAATACCGTGTGTTGCAGGGTGAGTAGGTCCCAAATTCAGTACAGAAAGTTCGCTTCCGTCTTCATTTAGTTTCTCTTTAATTATTTTAGCATAGCGATGCTCTGGTGGTAATAATAGTTCTGACATTTTATAATGTTGAATTATTTATTTTTTAGCAATTTGTTGTTGTTCTTCCAAAGAATCTGTCGTCTTTATCAGTTCTTCCGCTGTCTTCCATTGGGAATTCTTTTCTCATAGGGAAAGACTGCATTTCATCCATATTTAAAATACGTTTCAATTGCGGATGACCAATAAAGTTAACTCCGAAGAAATCGTACGTTTCTCTTTCCATCCAGTTTGAACTTAAGAAAATATTGGAAACTGATTTTATTTCTGGTTTTTCGCCGTTTATGAAAACTTTGATTCTTATTCTTTTGTTTTCGTACCAGTTGTGTAAATGATAAACAATGGCAAACTGACGTTCTACTTCATTATCTGGGTAATGGATACCGCATAAATCTGTTAAGAAGTGAAAGCGCAATTCAGAATCATTTTTAAGGAAAAGAATCAACGCAGTAATTTTATCAGCCGAAGCTTCTAAAGAAAAAATATCTCTTTCCTGCTGAAAATTAAAAACATCATTATTAAATGTTTCTACAAGTTTATCTTGGATCTGGGTGTTTTCTAAAGCCATCTTATGAGATATTATATGAAGCTAATAATTCTTGGTATTCTGGTGAGCTTCTGCGTCTCACAGATTCGCTTTTCACCAATTCCTGAAGTCTCATTACTCCATCAACAATTTGTTCTGGTCTTGGCGGGCATCCTGGCACATAAACGTCAACTGGAATTACTTTGTCAATTCCTTGAAGAACAGAGTACGTATCAAAAACTCCTCCCGAAGAAGCACAAGCTCCAACAGCAATTACCCATCTAGGCTCAGACATTTGCTCGTATACTTGTCTTAAAATAGGCGCCATTTTTTTAGAAATAGTTCCCATAACTAATAACATATCTGCTTGTCTTGGAGAGAAACTCACACGCTCGGAACCAAATCGAGCTAAATCATAGTGAGATGCCATTGTTGCCATGAATTCGATACCACAGCATGAAGTCGCGAAAGGAAGCGGCCATAATGAGTTGGCTCTTGCTAAACCAACAACATCGTTAAGTTTTGTAGCGAAGAAACCTTCACCAGTAACTCCTTCTGGCGGTGCAACCATATTTACTTTTGAATCGCTCATTTTATTTTAGATTTCTGATTTTAGATTTTAGATTTTTGAAATCGTAAAAAGTAAAATCAATTTTTTAAATCAATTTTTGTTTGAGGATTAAATTCTAAATCGTAATTCTAAATAGGTTAATTTAAAATCAGAAATCTAAAATCTAAAATCTCTATTTATTCCCACTCTAATGCTTTCTTTTTGATGATGTAAAAGAAACCAACTAAAAGCAAAGACATGAAAACTAACATTTTTAACATTCCTTCAATTCCTAAGTCTTTGAAATTTACAGCCCAAGGATAAAGGAAAATAACCTCTACGTCGAACAATACAAACAAAATAGCAACAAGGAAATATTTTACAGAAAAAGGAATACGGGCATTACCAACAGATTCGATACCACATTCGAAGTTTTTATCTTTAACTTCAGAGGTTCTTTTTGGGCCTAATTTTCCAGAAATAATGATTGTACCTACCACAAAACCAACAGCTAGAATAAACTGCATTAAAATAGGAATGTAACTGTATTGATCAGATTGCATAATCTTCGATTTTTACTTAAAAAATGAGCCACAAAGATAACTTGGAAGTCTGTAAAACACAAGCTAAAAAAGGTTTTAAGTAGGGTCCGAAACGGCGATTATACCTAATTTTTATTGATTATAAATAACATTGCGTTATTTTAATATTTTTTTAAGAAATGGGCAAAAAAAAACGTCCCGATGTAATCGGGACGTTTTCTGAGACCATTCAGAGGCAAAAAAAATAAATTGCTATATTTTTCTTAGATTACTGCTACTTTAGCAGCAACTTTCCCTTTTCTTCCTTCTTCTTCTTCATAGCTTACACGGTCACCTTCGCGTAATTCTTCCGCGTTAATTCCTGAAGCGTGAACGAAGATATCCTTTCCTGTTTCTTCGTCTGTAATGAATCCATAACCTTTAGACTCATTGAAAAATTTTACTGTACCTGTACGCATTGTAATTGTAATAATAATTTATAATGAAGCAAATGTAAGATATAAAATAATACAAAAGACACAAAGGTGTTAATTTTTTGTAAAAATTATTGATTTCCAGTGTTTTTACGTGGTTTTTTGCTTCAAAATTCATATGAAATACGATAATTTGAGAATCATTAATTGTAGGAATATTAAAAAAGTCAATTTGTAGGAATTTGATATTGCGAAAAATGAATGTTTTGAGATTATTTCTTCATTTTTTGATAGAAAAAAAGCGACTGAGATATTTTCAGCCGCTTTTTTATAATTTTTCTTCAATTTTTATTTTAAATAGAATCAATTTTGATGTGTAATTCTTTCAATTGAGCATCATCGATTGCAGCAGGTGCATCGATCATTACGTCACGTCCAGAATTGTTTTTAGGGAATGCGATAAAATCTCTAATTGTTTCTTGTCCTCCCAAAATAGCAACCAATCTATCCAAACCAAAAGCAAGACCTCCGTGTGGCGGCGCTCCGAATTGGAAAGCGTCCATTAAGAATCCGAATTGTGCTTTTGCTTCTTCTTCGGTAAATCCTAAATATTTGAACATCAATTGCTGCGTTGCTTTATCGTGAATACGAATTGATCCTCCACCAATTTCGTTTCCGTTTAAAACCATATCGTATGCATTTGCGCGAACTTTTCCTGGTTCTGTTTCCAACAATGCCATATCTTCTGGTTTTGGAGAAGTAAATGGATGGTGCATTGCGTGGTAACGACCGCTTTCTTCGTCAAGTTCTAATAATGGGAAATCTACAACCCATAATGGAGCAAATTCTTCAGGCTTACGCAATCCTAAACGAGTTGCCAATTCCATACGTAAAGCAGATAATTGAGCGCGTGTTTTATTTGCAGGACCAGAAAGCACAAAAATCATATCTCCAGGATTTGCTTCTGTTGCTTTTGCCCAATTTGTCAAATCTTCTTGATCGTAGAATTTATCTACAGAAGATTTGTATGTTCCGTCTTCGTTACATTTTACGTAAACCATTCCAGATGCACCAACTTGAGGGCGTTTAACCCAGTCAATTAATCCGTCGATTTCTTTACGTGTGTAATTTCCAGCTCCAGGAACTGCTATTCCGACAACTAATTCTGCTGCGTTGAATACAGGGAATTCTTTGTGTTGTGCAAATTGGTTCAATTCTCCAAACTTCATTCCGAAACGAATGTCCGGTTTGTCGTTTCCGTATGTTTTCATGGCATAGTCGTAGGTAATTCTTGGGAATTTATCTACTTCAATACCTTTAATTTCTTTTAATAAATGTCTTGTCAATCCTTCAAAAACATTCAAAATATCTTCTTGTTCCACAAATGCCATTTCGCAGTCAATTTGTGTAAACTCAGGCTGACGATCTGCGCGTAAATCTTCGTCACGGAAACATTTCACGATTTGGAAATATTTATCCATTCCACCCACCATCAAAAGTTGTTTGAAAGTTTGCGGAGATTGTGGTAAAGCATAAAACTGTCCTTCGTTCATACGGCTTGGTACAACGAAATCTCT
>NZ_CAMLIX010000080.1 GCF_946479975.1 uncultured Flavobacterium sp. | reverse complement strand
CAAAAAGAGTTGATAGAAAAACAAATGGGCGTTTCGGAAACAGAAATTAAAAAAGGACAGGAAACTTACAAAGAAGCTTATCAACTTATTATTTCAAGTTCAGTAAATGATGAAAAATTAAAGACAAATGTTGAGAATGTTTTTAAAACCAAACTAGAATCAAATGATGAAGTGGCAAGTGTTTATGCTTCTCAAATTCTAAATCCTTGGATGTATTATTTCCTTAAACTGGATCCAGCGCCATTTTTAGAAAATGTAAAATGTCCAGTTTTAGCACTTAACGGAAGTAAAGATCTGCAGGTTCCAGCTGAAGTTAATCTTCAAAATATCAAAACCGTTTTGACGAAGTCCGGAAATAAAAAAGTGACAACTAAAGAATTACCTAACTTAAATCACTTGTTTCAAGAATGTAAAACAGGTTCTCCAAGTGAATACGGAACTATTGAACAAACGTTTTCGCCAATAGCTTTAGAAGAAATTTCGAATTGGATTTTACTACAAACGAAATAAAATATAGTCGCAAGATTTATAAAGGAATTTCTCTTCTATAAATCTTTGCGATTTTTTTATCTTTTTAAAGTAAAATGACCTCTAAATTCTTTTCCATCAAAGCTAATAGCCGTAAACCAATAATCTGAAGCTGGCTGAAGCTGGCCGACATAAGTTCCGTTCCAAGATGCATTTATTGCTAACTCCTTAATTAATTTTCCATAGCGGTTGTAAATTCTAATCGAAGAATTTGGGGCTAAATAATCAGGATCGATGGCCCAAGTATCATTATAACCATCACCATTTGGAGTAAAGAATTTTGGATAGGGCAATTCGTTTACCAAATGAATACAATCTCCAATTGTTGCGTCGAGAATGTTTACTGTTACAGGAATTCGGTCACTTTCACAATTGCTAATGGTCTGTGAAGCATAGTAGGTTATTCCGTTTTCAAGGGAAGTGGATTCTGATAAATGATTTGTAGAAGATGAACTTTCATACCATTTTATATTTTGTCCGATAATTTCAATATTGCTGATTTTAGCATTTTTCTGAATACAAAATTGTTGCGGAGAATCGGAAATTGGAATTTGAGTGTCTTGTATTTTGACAGTAATTGCTAATCTTTCGCTTTCGCAATTGTTTAAAGTTTGAGAAACATAATAAATGCGGCTTTCTAACAAAGTGGTTTCTGTTAAAAGATTTCCATTTACAGCTGAATCATACCATTTTAAATTACTGCCACTTATCCCAAGATCTTCAATTGTTGCAATTTCATCAATACAAAACTGCTGACTAGTATTTCCTGTTGGTAATGGAGTGTCATAAACATGAATTAGAATTGGCTTTCTGTCGCTTTCGCATCCAATAGTTTGAGAAGCGTAATAGATTCTGTTGTTTTCTAAAACAGTTGTATTTGGTAAAAAAGTGGCAGAAAAACTCGTATCAAACCATTTGATATTTTGTCCATTTATCTGAATATCGCTAAGCGTTTTATTATCTTTTTTACAAAATGATTGCTCTGGATTTCCAGAGGGAACGGATGGAGTATCTACAATAGAAACAGTAACTGGAAATCTTGGACCTTCACAATTGTTAATAGTTTGTGAAGCGTAGTAGGTTTTTCCGTTTTCTAAAGTAGAGGTTTCTGATAATAACGCTCCGTTTGTTGGTGCGTCGTACCATTTTATGAGAGTTCCTGTAATTTCAATATTTGAAAGAGTTGAATTTTGATCTGTGCAAAAAGATTGATTTGAATTTGCTATCGGAGCATTAGTTTCATTAACTAAAATTGTTATTTTTTTCGTGTCATCACAATTATCTGTACCACTAATTAGACAACTATACACGCCGCTATTTATAGCTTTGGCATTTAATATTATTGGATTTTGTTCACTTGATGTAAAATTGTTAGGGCCATTCCATAAATAACTAGTTCCGCCAGATGCTTTCATTTTCAATTGCGTGCCCGTACAAATAGGAGAGTTACTTTCCAATTTAGGTATTCCAAGTATATTTGATTCTTCAAATTTTATTAAAAAACCAGTTGGCCAGCCTAAAGGTGTTTCCATAAACGATCCGGAACTTGAAATATCACTATCTCTTAAACTTCCATTTGAAATTCCACTTACAAGAATATTATTTGTTCCTTCGCTCATTATAATCGGACTATCAATTGAGCCTGTTTTACCAAAATAAGTTCCCCATTCCTTTGCGCAATTTTTATCTAATTTTATTATAAATCCAGAAAAAGTATAATTATTAGGATTGTAAGCATTGGAACAGGCAATGTTAAAGCCATATGTAGATCTTCCAGCAATGAAAATCTCGTCGTCATTTTTTGGAAAAATTGAAGTCACCTCGCCTTGTGAGTAACTTAGCCAAGTAAGTTTTTGAAGTTCTAAATTAAATTTTGCAAAATAACTACTTCTACTAGATTTCATTACAGGTTCAAAAGAATCAGGAGTGGACATGTCAGTATTTTCAGTTTTACCTGTCACATATAAGTTATCTCCATAAATTTTACAAGTATATATCCAATCACTATTTTTTTTACCAAAGTAGGTGCTCCAGATCCGTTGTCCATTGGGGCTAAATTTTACTATCATTCCATCTCCTGTCGATGATAAATTTCCAACGCTATAGTTAGGCTGATAAGAACCAGCTGTTGCAATATCATTTTCACTTAGAGAATATCCTACTAAGATTATATTTCCATCTTTGTCTATTGAAGAATCTTCGAAAGAATCATCTTTATCACCTCCAAAATAGGTTCCCCAAATCCTATTTCCATTTGAGTCAAATTTTGCTAAAAAGCCATCAAAACGATTGTTGTCTATTCTGCTATCTTTAAAAGAATTTGGTGTAGAAATAAATTCATCGCTTGTTGTTGCACCAGAAAGATATATGCAATTTTCATTATCAGTGGCGACACTATTAGCAAAAGTTAATCCATTATCATTTCCGTAGTATGTAGCCCATTCCCTAATTCCATTTGAATTTAGCTTTCCTAAAAACATTTCAGAATAAGATCCAGATTTCTGTTCTTTGAAGGAACCAGCAGTAGATATATTGTATGAACTCCCAGTGTTACCACAAAAAACAAGACTTTTATTAGCTGATACTTTTATGGATTTAATATTATCATCTCGATCTCCTCCATAATATGTGGCCCATAATCTATTTCCATTGCTGTCAAATTTAACAATGTATCCATCCCACGAAATTAACCCCGGATATTTTAGGAATCCAGCAATAGGCTGATGAGAACCTGATGTTGCTATGTTTGAAATACTTGCAGTCTTTCCTGCAAAATAAATATTTCCAAGATTATCTTTGTCTAAAGTGTTGGATTCTGTCCAGTCTAATCCGCCATAATAAGTTCCCCAAAGTCGTACTGGAGTGGGATCAATTACAACTGTTTTTCCAATTAAAAAATTTGCAGAACGAAATCCATAAACATTCTTTTTCAATTTTTGATAGCCTACAATTATTCCTTTTTTATGTCCTTTTTCTTCAATCCAACTCGCAGGTAATGTTTCTTCCATTTTTCCGAAACGAATATCCATTTGGATTTTATTATCAACTAAATTGGTTTCAGCACCACTAAATTTTAATTGAATGTCAGAGATTTTTCCTTTTGGATGGATGATGAAATTGTATTCAACTGTTTTCTGACGATCTTCGGGAATTGTAAATACAACATCAATATTTGGATAAATATTTTTATAAGTAATTTGTTTGTATTGATATACTTCCAGAGCTCCTTCTGGTTTGTCTGGAATATTATAATAATTGTCAAAGTCGGATGATTTTTGTTCCGTAATTAACTCAACTTTTGGATTAGAGTTTAAAAAATCAATATCTACTCGGTGAAAATTATATTCTAGATTAAATTCCTGTTCTTTTTGGTCTTGCTGTTTTTCACGACCTAAATAAGGAATTGTTTTCCCTTTTTCTGAATGAACAATTGGAGTCTTTTTTACTTCATAAATATCATACGAAAATCCATTTTTCTTTAACTGAACGTTTAAACCTCCTGAATTCAATAAATATTTAACTGCACTATTTGGTTTTCCATTCTGATCAATTATTTGACCTTTATTCTCTTTAAAACCATTAGATTGATTATGATTTTGAGAGATCAGTTGTGCTGTAATTAATAAAAGTAAAAAAAATAATTTATGTTTCATTTCAACAATTTGAATTGTGGCAAATGTAATTAATTATCTACAAAAAAAATCTAAATTTTAGATCTGCAGTTCGTCCGAAATCTTTTCAAAAAAAGTCCGCAATAACCCGTATTTTTGCAAAAAAATAATTCACTTTTGAAAACGAAACTTTTTGTAATTACGCCTCCATTTACACAACTGAATACACCGTATCCGGCAACGGCGTATATAAAAGGTTTTCTAAATACTAAAAATATCGAATCGGCTCAGGCAGATTTGGGCATTGATGTGATTTTGGAATTGTTTTCGAAAAAAGGATTGATAGATTTGTTTCAATCCAACAACCAACAATCAGTAACTGACAACTGTAAAAGAATTTTTGCTCTTCAAGATGAATATATTAAAACGATTGATTCTGTAATTCAGTTTTTGCAGGGAAAAAATCCAACTTTGGCTTTACAGATTTGTCAGGAAGATTTTTTGCCAGAAGCTTCTCGTTTTGCACAATTGGAAGAACTCGATTGGGCTTTTGGAACAATGGGAACTCAGGACAAAGCAAAACATTTAGCAACTTTATATCTCGAAGATATTTCAGATTTTATTGTAGAATGCGTTGATGAAAATTTTGGCTTTAGCCGATATGCCGAACGTTTAGGTCGAAGCGCAAATTCTTTTGATGAATTGTACAACGCTTTACAGCAAGAGCCAACTTATATTGATTCGATTTTAATTTCACTTTTAAAAGCTAAAATTGAAGCCGTAAAACCAACTCTATTTTTAATTTCGGTTCCTTTTCCAGGGAATTTATACAGCGCGTTTCGTTGTGCACAATGGGTAAAACAAAATCATCCTGAAATTAAAATTTCAATGGGAGGTGGTTTCCCAAATACAGAATTGCGTTCTCTTTCTGATAAACGTGTATTTGAATTTTTCGATTTTATCACTTTGGATGACGGAGAAGTTCCAATTGAAGAATTAATTTTTCATTTAGAAAATCCAACTTCCGATTCTTTTAAAAGAACTTTTTTATTAGAAAATGGGGAAGTAGTTTATAAAAATAATTCACTTAAACACGATTACAAACAAGCTTATGTAGGCACTCCAGATTACTCCGATCTTCCTCTGGATAAATATATTTCGGTAATCGAAATTGTAAATCCGATGCATAGAATGTGGAGCGACGGGCGTTGGAACAAACTTACCATGGCGCACGGCTGTTACTGGGGAAAATGTACTTTTTGTGATATCTCTTTAGATTACATAAAAGTTTATGAACCCGTTGCGGCAAGTTTACTTTGCGACCGAATAGAAGAATTAATTGAAAAAACAGGTCAAAACGGTTTCCATTTTGTTGATGAGGCCGCACCGCCAGCTTTGATGCGTGCTTTGGCGCTTGAAATCTTAAAAAGAAAACTCGCTGTAACGTGGTGGACAAACATTCGATTTGAAAAAAGCTTTTCTAAAGATTTATGTTTGCTTTTAAAAGCTTCTGGCTGTATTGCCGTTTCCGGCGGATTAGAAGTCGCTTCGGACCGATTATTGAAATTAATCGATAAAGGTGTTACAGTTGAACAAGTCGCAAAAGTAACGAGAAATTTTACCGAAGCCGGAATTATGGTTCACGCCTATTTAATGTACGGATATCCAACGCAAACCATTCAGGAAACGGTTGATAGTCTCGAAATGGTTCGCCAATTGTTTGAAGCTGGAGTTTTGCAATCTGGTTTTTGGCATCAATTTGCTTTGACGGCTCACAGTCCAGTCGGGTTATATCCAGAGAAATTTGGGGTGACTAAAAAAACTGAATTGATTGGAACTTTTGCCAATAATGATATCGAATACAGCGATTCTACAGGAATTAATCACGATAAATTCAGTTTCGGATTAAAGAAATCGCTTTTCAATTTCATGCACGGAATCTGTTTTGATTACGAATTGCAGGATTGGTTCGATTTTAAAATTCCGAAAACTAAAATTCATTCCGATTTTATTTTTGATGCCTTACAAGAACAAAACGATTTCAATACAAAACCAAATGCAAAAGTAGTTTGGTTGGGAGGAAAACCTTCTGCAGCACTTTTTACAAAATCAAAAAAAGGAAGAAGCTGGGAAATGATGGCTCTGACTTTTCATGATAAAAAAGAAAGTTTCGACATTCAAACCAGTAAAGAAGAAGGAGAGTGGCTGGTTTCGATTTTGTCAAAAATAGCCGTTTCGGGTTCTAAAAGTTATACTTTTCAGGAAGTCAAAAATGATTTTGAAACTTCACTAGAAGATTTCGAGTTATTTTGGTATTCGAAACCAATCAATACCTTACGCGAATTTGGATTATTAGTTTTATAAATTAATATTCCAAACATTCACCATCGTTCGGAATGGCCGTTTTACTCAAAAGACCATTTTCTGAAAGAGCGGTTCTTAATTGTGATCTTGTTGTTGGACAATGATTTAAAGCTTCTAAATGGTTCGCAATTACTTTTCCCGGAGCGAGTGTAACAAATTTCAAAATATCATCCATGTGCATTAATAAAGGCTGTCCGAAATCTAATCTTGCAGTTCCGCTGGCAACAACCGAAATGTCTGGTTTAAATTGTGTTAGAACTTTTTCAACGTGTTCTGTGAAAATAGTATCAGAACTAATATAAATTGATTTTTCGTTGGCTAATTCAATCACAAATCCCATTACGTTTCCCATCAATTTCGCTATAAAACCATATCCATGAATAGCAGGAATTCCAGTGATTTTCCCGTCCAAAAATAATTGTGGTTCCCAATATTCTAAAGTTTGAATAACGCTCAAACCTCTTTTTACCAATTCTTTTTCGTCTTTCGAACTACAGATTACGGGAATGCTTTTTCTTCGTAAAAAAACCTCTCCAGCTTTGTCAATATGATCGGGATGCAAATGCGTAATCAAACAGTGCGTGACTTTGCTCAATATTTCACGGCTGTTTTTAGGTAAAGCTACCAACGGATTTCTCTTCGGTTTGTATCTGAAAATAGTAAAAGGCGGAATTGTTTTTCTTTTGCCCAACATCGGGTCAACTAAAATGACATGCTTTTCTGTTTCAATCACCAAAGTGGCATTTCGCAAATGATGTAATTTCATATCTGGGAAAATTAGATATTAAAAATACAAAGTTTTTCGGGAAAGTGTTTACAGATTTTTCTTTATTTTTAGCAGAATTGTGATTTACCCAATAGAAAATCGAAACCCAATTCCATGAAGATTTTCAATCGAAATTCCTTCTTCATTGGCTAATATTTTACGCAGACGCGAAATAAAAACGTCCAAGCTTCTTCCCATAAAGTAATCATCTGTTCCCCAGAGAGAGGTTAAGATCTGCTCGCGTTTTAAAACAGAATTTTTATGATCTAGAAAAAGCTTTAATAATTCGGCTTCACGTTGTGTTAGCCCAACTTTTTCTTCGCCGTTAAAAAGTATAAAATTTTTAGTGTCAAACTGATATTTCCCAACTTCATAAATAGTTTTTAAAGCCGGAATATTTTTTTGTGATCGTTTTATGAAAATTTCAATTTTCAACAATAGTTCTTCAATACTAAAAGGCTTAACCAAATAATCGTCGGCGCCTAAACGCAGACCTTTAATTCGATCTTCTTTCAAAGTTTTAGCCGAAAGAAAAATAATCGGAACATTGATATCAATTTTACGAACCGCTTCGGCTAACTCGAAACCATCCATTTTAGGCATCATAATATCAAAAATACAGATATCAAATTCCTCTTCTTCAAAAGTTTTAAGCGCCGATTTTCCATCAGAACAATGAATCACTTCGTAATTATTCTGTTCCAGATTGTCTTTGGTTAGAAACGCAAGAGTTTCATCATCTTCGGCATAAAGTATTTTGAAATTTGTCATTTTTTATAAGGAATAGATAAAGTTATTGTTACGCCATTTTCGGTATTATTTTCGGCTTTTATTTTCCAGTTTTGCAGACTGCAGATTTCTTTTACATAATACAAACCAAGTCCAAATCCGTTAACTTCATTACTCTTTTCATTTTGAACTCTATAAAACTTATCAAAGATAAAAGATATTTTTTTAGGATTGATGCCTATTCCGTTATCAATAAATTCTAGTTTTAAACAATTGTTTTCTTCCTTTATTCTGATTTTAATTTCAGGTTTTTCATTGCAGTATTTTACCGCATTGTCCAATAAATTATAAACTAAATTAGAAAAATGAAAAATATCTGTTTCCAGTAAATAATCATTTGATACAGTTTCGATTGAAACAGACGCTTCAGGATACTTCAACTTAATATTCGAAATCGCTTCTTCAATAATTGGAAGAATCAGAACATTCTCTTTTTTCAATTCCAAAGGCGTATATTCTGATTTAGAAATATTTAGAATTTTCTCGATGTGACTGTTCAATTTATTGCTTTGATTGATAATAATATCAGTATACGTATAAAGTTTCTTGTCATCTTTTATCGGACTTTGTTCAATTAAATATTTCGAGGCAATTAGAATCGAAGACAAAGGCGTTTTAAATTCATGCGTCATATTATTGATAAAATCACGCTGTAATTCGGAGTATTTTTTCTGTTGTAAAAGTTTAAAAATAGAATAAACATAAATAAGCAAAATCAGAATCAAAGCCGTTGAAAGAATAAACCAAAATCGCATGGAACTAAACAAATAAGTAGTCTCATTTGGAAAACGAACTGCGAAATAATACACCAGATTTTTATGTTTAGGGAAATAAACACTTTTCTTGCATTCTGCTTTTTTCTTTGAAAGCGAAATGTAATCACCATAAATCATTTCGTCGCTTTGGCAGTTGTACATCGCATATTCGAAATCGGTCGTAATGTTCATTTTTTTGAATTCCGTTTGAAGATAGAATTCCAAAATATCAGGTTCAAATTCATTGTCAACATTCACAATATAATAATCGTTAGCAATTTTCTGAACCGGATTCTGCGCAGGAAGTTCATGATTGGTTCCTTCGTATAATTTTTTAGCAACTTCAAGTAAGGCAATATGCGCTTTCTGACTCAGTTTTTTCTGTTCAATTGTAAACGCCTCTTTTGTCCAGAGTAATTGTGCGACCAAAATACTAATGATGGCCACTAATCCTAAGAGAATGATGCTGTTGAGTTTATTGATTTTCAAGAATGGAGAATTTTAAGAGTGTAATATTAATCAATTTTAGCCTGAAAACAGCCGATTAACAAGTCATTAACAAACGTTTGAAACCAGTTAACAGCGATTTGAATTTGTCTGAATTACCTTTGTAATATCAAGTTTGAACTATAAACCATTTTAAATATACCATTATGAAAATGATCAAAATTTCGATGTTAGCTTTAGCTCTTGGGCTAATGTCTTTTTCGGCGATTGCTCCAGTACAATCGTTAATTTCAGAAGCTGTAATTTCAGAAACAACAGCTTCTACAATTGTTTGGAAAGCAGAAACAATTGATGTTGGACAGATTCCGCAAGGAACTCCAAAAGCAATTGTTTACGAATTTAAAAACACTGGAAAAACGGCAGTAGTAATTACAAACGTTCAAGGATCTTGCGGATGTACAGCTACAGATTACACAAAAGAACCAATTTTACCAGGTAAATCTGCAAAAGTTACTGCAACTTACAACGCGGCAAATAAAGGAGCTTTTACAAAAACAGTGACTGTAACGACAAGTGCAGAAACAACACCAAAAATCCTTACTTTAAAAGGTACGGTTATTTAAGAATTTTAATAGGTTGGTTATATGGCAAAAAGCTCCAGACAAGAAATTGTTTGGAGTTTTTTATTTGCAGTAATTTGATTTTGATTTAATAGATTTTTTTCTACTTTTAATAAAAAATCCTACTTATGAAAATTTGGTATTCGCCTATAATCGCAATCCTTTTTTTGATGCTTTTTTCGTGTAATTCGAAAGCAGATAAGAAAGAAGAAAACGCAGTAAAAGCAGTTGAAAAAGTTCCAGAATTAAAGCTTACTATTGATACTGCCCGTATCGCAAAGTTTTATGAAAGTTATCCAAAACTGGCAAAATTTAAGACTGATGTAACTTCTTTATATCAAAAAAATAAATCGACTCAATTGTGGCAGGACAATAAAGGAGTTGTGGAGTTTGGAAACACCTTATTCAATCAATACAAAAACTTAGATCAGGAAGGTTTAAAAGCCAATTATCCTTATAAAGAAGAATTGAATGCTGTTTTTGAAAACAATCCAGCCAAAAAATTATCCAAAGAAGATACCGATTTACTGCTTTCAAACTTGTATTACTACTATGCAGAAAAAGTATATGCAGGTTTTGATGAGAAAACAAGTATTTCTATGGAATGGCTTCTGCCTAGAAAAAAGTTCAATTATCAAGTGCTATCTGATTCTATTTTTAAAAAATCAACCATTTTAGATGATAAGAAAAAGAAGATGTTCAGTCAGTATTACAAACTTCGTGATGCTTTAAAAGAATACAGAGAAATTGAAAAAAATGGAGGTTGGAAAACTATTGAAACAGGAGAAGATTATAAAGCTTTAAAAGTTGGCGATTCATCAAATGTCGTGGCGCAGATTAGAGAAAGACTTTTTGTAACCAAAGATCTTAAAGAAAACAATAAAAGTGCCGTTTGCGATACGACTTTGATAAAGGCGATTAAAAACTACGAAGTTCGTCACGGTTATAGTCCGAAAAACACCATTTTATTAGATCATATTAAAGATTTGAATATTCCAGTTTCGGATAGAATTAAAACGATTATTGCCAACATGGAACGTTGCCGTTGGATTGATCCTGAATTAGAAAAAGGGCAGAAATACGTTGAAGTTAATATTCCCGAATTTAAATTGTACATCATAGAAGACGGAAAAATTGCTTTTACTTCAGCAGTAGTTGTCGGAAAAGCGATGACCAAAACCGTAATTTTCAGCGGAATGATGAGCAATATTGTTTTCAGTCCGTATTGGAATGTACCGCCGAGTATCATAAAATCGGAGATCAAACCCGGAATGGCTAGAGATAAAAACTATCTGCAAAAGAAAAATCTAGAGTGGAATAATGGCGCTGTCCGTCAGCTTCCTGGAAAAAATAATTCTTTAGGTTTAGTGAAGTTTTTATTTCCAAATTCAAGCAATATTTATTTGCACGATACACCATCAAAAAGTTTATTTGAAAGAGATAGCAGAGCATTTAGTCATGGTTGTGTGCGTGTAGCAAAACCAAGAGAATTGGCAATAGAATTATTAAAAGTAGACAAACAATGGACTCCAGAAAGAATTGACAAAGCGAGGCACGCAGGAAAAGAAAGCTGGTACACATTAAAAAAGAAAGTTCCAGTTTATATCGGCTATTTTACCGCCTGGGTAGACCGCGAAGGGAATCTGAATTTCTATAAAGACATTTACGGAAGAGACGAGAGTTTGATAAAACTTCTTACAGAAGAGTAAAAAAATAAGTTTGCCACGAATTGCACAAATTTTCACTAATTTAATTTGTGAAAATGTGTGCAATTTGTGGTTAAAATAATGCCACAGATTAAAAGATTACAAGGATTAAAAAATCTGTGTTAATCCCTTTAATCTATGGCAAAAAATAAATTAGCGAAAATTTGTGCAATTTGTGGTTAAAAAAATAAAGCCACAGATTAAAGGATTAAAATGATTAAAAAATCAGCCTAAATCTTTTTAAATCTGCGTGAAAAAAATTAGTGAAAATTCGTGTAATTTGTGGCTAAAAAAAATCATGGGAGAAAAAACTTATTCCGATAAAACATCAACACATTTATAAAAGCGTTTCGTGTAATGTTCTGTATCAAGAAATGTTATAGTAACCTGCTGCGCTTTTCCAGATGAAGCGTGAATAAATTTTGATTTCATTCCGTTCGCTTCGCAGATAATTCCCAGATGTCCAATAATCGTTCGGTCTTTATAACCGTAAAACACTATAATATCTCCCACTTTAAAATCCTCAGGTTTTAGAGTTTTGCCTATATTTTTATACCCGCCAGAACTTCTTGGCAGCGTCATACCGTAGTTTCCAAAAACATAACTTACAAAACCAGAACAATCAAAGCCTTTGTTCGGATTGCTACTTGCGTAAACATAAGGCGTTCCCAGATATTTTTTTGCGAAAGCAATAAGAGAATCACGATCAATTTCTTTTTCAATTTTATGATTTTGCGGTAAAGTTTCCTTTTTTAATTCAAAAGAAGAAAATAAAATAGATGCGGAAAGAAAAATAAAAAAACGTAGTCTCATTGCGTGCAATTTTATTGAGTTATTTAAAAGAGAAGATGCAATTTAAGCATTCAAAATAATATCATTTTAATAAAATATAAGAATTAACTTTCTTTTAGCGAAAACTGATGTGTTTGTGTGGTGTTTTTTTATTACTTTTTGACATTTTAGTATCTTTTTAGATATCTTCTTTCCAATATATTTGTGAATCCTATTTATATTTTAACAAAAAAATTATGTTTCCAAAAAAAATAGCACTTTTAATTTTGTTTTTGTTGTTTTCGATGCTTTCACATTCGCAAACATTAAATACAAGTAAAACTTTCCTATATCAAGGGCGAGTAGAAAAACTACAAAACGATAATGTCATTTTGATTGGAACAGCTTCATCTGTTTCTTTCAATTTTACAGGAAACAAATGTTCGATTTCGCTTAAAAGTGTTGATTCTTATGAACATCATAATTATGTTCAGTTGGTTTTGGATGGAAAATATATTGGTAAGATTAGAATTGAAAAAGGAGCGGTTCAATCGTTTCCAGTAAAAATCACTTCAAATAAAAAAGAGCATAAACTTGAAATCTATAAAAATACCGAAGCCCAAAGCGGGAATATTCTATTTGCAGGAACTACAGCAAAACTGACTTCGATTTCCTTTAAAAAGAAAAAGAAAATCGAATTTATTGGCGATTCGATTACATGTGGCGCAGCGAGCGATGGATCTGATATTCCTTGTGACAAAGGGGAATACCATGATCATCATAATGGTTATTACGCTTACGGTCCAACGCTTTCTAGAGCAATTGGAGTTGATTATTTAATGAGCTGTGTTTCTGGAATCGGAATGTATCGCAATTGGAATGATGAAAATAAGGAAGAAGGTATTATGCCGGATTTATACGGAAATTTGTATTTAACGAAAGACAATTCTAAACCTAAATATGATTTTGCTTTTCAACCCGATATTATCAGTATTGCTTTGGGAACAAATGATTTTTCTGGAGGTGATGGCAAGAAAGAACGTTTGGCTTTTAATGCTGAAAAATACGTTTCGAATTATATCAATTTTATAAAAATGTTGTACAAACATAATCCGAATGTGCAGATTGTGATTACGAATAGTCCGATGGTTGGTGGCGACAGAGGAGTTGTTTTTGAAGATTGTCTGAATAAAGTTAAAAACGCTTTCGCGGAAGATAAAGCACACAAACCAATCAAGATTTTCAAATTTAAACCAATGACACCAAACGGATGTTCTGGTCATCCTGATGTGGCAGATCATAAAGTTTTGGCAGACGAATATGCACCATTTTTAAAGAAGTTACTAAATGAAAAATAATATCTATAAGTTTGTTTTCTTTTTATTGATTTCCAGTACTATGATGGCAAACGTTTCGCTTCCGAATATTTTTAGTGACAATATGGTTTTACAACGCAACACTGAAGTGAAAATTTGGGGTTGGGGAAATCCAAAAGAAGAAATAAAACTGGTTTCGAGCTGGAACAATCAGGAATATAAAACTGTTGCGAGTAATCAAGCGAAATGGGAATTGACAATTAAAACTCCCGAAGCGGGTGGCCCTTTTACTATTTCGATAAAAGGTTACAACGAAGTGGTTTTAAAAAACATTTTGATTGGAGAAGTTTGGCTTTGTTCAGGACAATCGAATATGGAAATGTCTGCAAGTTGGGGAATTGACGATGGCGAAGAAGAAATGAAAAATGCCACTAACCCAAATATTCGTTTTTTTACCGTTCCAAAATTAACAGCTGAAAGTCCGCAGAATAACTTATTGGGAAACTGGACAGAATCGACTCCAGAAACTATGAAATATTTTAGTGCCGTTGGCTATTTTTTTGCCAAACGTCTTCGCGAAGATTTGAAAAATGTTCCAATCGGATTGATTTCTTCAAATTGGGGAGGAACGCCCGCCGAAATCTGGATGCCCGAAGATGTGGTAAACAACGATCCAATTTTATTAGAAAATGCAAAAAAACTAAACGAACAAGAATACGGACCAAGACAACCGGGTCGCGCTTACAATGCGATGATTTATCCAATTGTTGGGTTTAAAATTGGAGGAACGCTTTGGTATCAAGGAGAATCAAATGTTGGTTCTTTGGTTTATGATAAAACGCTTGGAGCGTTAATTACTTCATGGAGAAAGGAATGGAGAGACGAATTTCCGTTTTATTATGTTCAGATTGCGCCTTATAAAACAGGTTCAAATAATTTCTCAAATGTAACGGTTCGAAATTCACAGAGAAAAATACTTAAAGAAGTTTCAAAAACGGGAATGGTCGTAATCAGCGATATTTCAGATACGATTGATATTCATCCAAAGAATAAAAAGTCGGTTGGAATTCGATTGGCGAATCTGGCTTTGGCTGAAACGTATAAAGTCAATTCTAATTTGGTAAACGGACCACTTTTTAAAGATTTTAAGATTGAAAAAAACAAAGTAATCGTTTCTTTCGATTATGCTGACGGACTTTATTTTAAAGACAAAAAATCGAACCAATTTGAAGTTTCTGGAACTGACGGCGTTTTCTATCCTGCCGAAGCTTTGATAAAAAATAATCAAGTGATTTTGACAAGTAAAAAAGTTGTTAATACAGAAAAAGTGAGGTTTGCTTGGGGAAATACAACTCAGTCGGATTTGTTTAATAAAGCGAATTTGCCAGCTTCTTGTTTTACGAGTGAATTTTAGGTTTTTCGACTTGTTTGTCGTTGCGAGGAACGAAGCAATCACATTTACAAAATCACATTGTAGTGAGGTTGCTTCGTTCCTCGCAATGACCTGATGAACGAAATATTGTTGTTATTCGTTTGCGTGAGGGATAGAGGCGGTATCCTTTTGCCAGCGAAGCAAAGCAAAAGATATAGCCGAAAGCCCGACCCGGAGGGACACGCCCAAAATATACTTAGAATCTTATTATCTCAGCATCTTAGAAGCTAAAAAATAAAACCATGAAAAATAAAAAAATACTAATTATTGGAGTTTTCGCTCTGTTTACTGTTGGAAATATGAATGCACAAAAAAAGCCGTATCTGGATAAAAATAAGACTGTTGAACAGCGTATCGATTTGCTTTTGCCTTTGATGACTTTAGAGGAAAAAGTAGGGCAGATGAACCAGTATAATGGTTTTTGGGATGTTACAGGACCAGCGCCAAAAGGCGGAACTGCCGAATTAAAATACGAACATTTAAGAAAAGGATTGGTTGGCTCGATGCTTACGGTTCGCGGTGTGAAAGAAGTTCGTTCGGTACAGAAAATTGCGGTTGAAGAAACGCGATTGGGAATTCCGTTAATTATTGGTTTTGACGTAATACATGGCTATAAAACGTTAAGTCCGATTCCGCTGGCAGAAGCCGCGAGTTGGGATTTGGAAGCCATTAAAAAGTCGGCGGCGATTGCGGCAGATGAAGCTTCGGCATCTGGAATTAATTGGACTTTCGGACCCAATGTTGACGTGGCAAACGATGCGCGTTGGGGACGTGTGATGGAAGGCGCAGGAGAAGATCCGTATTTGGGAAGCAAAGTGGGTTATGCCAGAGTAAAAGGTTTTCAAGGAGAAACGGTTGCGGATTTGGCTAAAGTAAATACGATTGCGGCCTGCGCGAAACACTTTGCCGCTTACGGTTATGTTGAAGCGGGATTGGAATATAATATTGTGGATATTAGTAATTCGAAATTGTACAATTCGGTTTTGCCTCCTTTTGAAGCGACGGTTCAGGCGGGAGTTCGTACGTTTATGAATTCGTTTAATACGTTGAATGGGATTCCTGCAACTGGAAATGTTTTTTTGCAAAGAGATATTTTAAAAGGAAAATGGAAGTTTGACGGATTTGTAATTTCGGATTATGCGTCTGTGCGTGAAATGATTGCGCACGGTTATGCAAAAGACGAAGCCGATGCAACAGCAAAAGCAGTGATTGCAGGTTCTGATATGGATATGGAATCGTATTTATATGTTGCAAAATTAGTTGACTTGGTAAAATCTGGAAAAGTAAAAGAGGCTTTGGTTGATGATGCTGTTCGCAGAATTTTGCGTGTGAAATTTGAGTTGGGATTATTTGATGATCCGTACAGATATTGCGACGAAAAACGCGAAAGAGAAGTTGTTGGAAGTAAAGCCAATAACGACGGCGTTCTAGACATGGCAAAGAAATCTATTGTTCTATTGAAGAATGAAAAGAATTTGCTTCCGCTAAAGACATCCGGGCAGAAAATTGCTTTAATCGGTGCTTTGGCAAATGATAAAAATAGTCCGTTGGGAAGTTGGAGAATTGCCGCTTCTGACGATACTGCGGTTTCGGTTTTAGAAGGAATGCAGCAATACAAAGACAATGAGTTGGTTTTTGAAAAAGGGGCTGATTTATTGAAACAAAAAGCAAATTTCTTAACAGAAACGGTTTTCAATACAACTGATAAAAGTGGTTTTGAAGCAGCGAAAAATGCAGCGAAAAATGCCGATGTTGTAGTAATGGTTTTAGGTGAATACGGTTTTCAAAGTGGAGAAGGTAGAAGTAGAACCGATTTGAATTTGCCAGGTTTACAGCAGGAATTATTAGAAGAAATTTATAAAGTAAATCCAAATGTAGTTTTGGTTTTAAATAATGGTCGTCCGTTGAGTATTCCGTGGGCTGCAGAAAATGTTCCGGCAATTGTCGAAGCTTGGCATTTAGGAACTCAGACTGGAAATGCTGTTGCGCAGGTTTTATACGGAGATTATAATCCGAGTGGAAAATTGCCGATGTCGTTTCCTAGAAATGTGGGTCAGGTGCCAATTTATTACAACAAATACAGTACAGGAAGACCGACCGACAGTGATAAAAATGTTTTCTGGTCGCATTATATGGATGTGGAAAAAACGCCTCAATTCCCGTTTGGTTTTGGATTGAGCTATACGACTTTCGATTATAAAAACCTGAAACTGAATAAAACATCTTTTGCAAAAGGAGAAAAAGTTCAGGTTTCTGTTGCCGTTACTAACTCTGGAAATTATGATGGAAAAGAGGTTGTGCAATTGTATATCCATGATGAATTTGCAAGTATTATTCGTCCAATTAAAGAATTGAAAGGTTTTGAATTGGTTAATCTTAAAAAAGGTGAAACGAAAACTGTAAACTTTACTTTAACTGACAAAGAACTTGGTTTTTATGATAATGATGGAAAATATTTAGTTGAACCAGGAACTTTTAAAATTATGGTTGGAGGAAGCTCTGATAAAGGTTTGGAGAGTGGTTTTGAGATTGCAGAATAGGTTTTTGCCACGAAGGCGCTAAGACACTAAGTTTTTTCGCCACGAATTCACGAATTAATTAAATAAAATTCGTGAATTCGTGGCGATTTTTTAATTTTTCTCCCGCAGATTTAGCAAATTCAGCAGATTTTTTTAATCTCCTAAATCTGCCAAATCTGCGGGAGTTTTTCGTATTTTTAAAATCTATTAAAACTCCAACCTTTAAAATAAAATAATGAAATATAACAGATGCGGCAAAAGTGGTTTATTACTTCCAGAAATTTCTTTAGGATTATGGCATAACTTCGGTTCGGTTGATAATTTTGAAAATGCTGAAAGTATTGCCATTGAGGCTTTTGATAAAGGAATTACACACTTCGATTTAGCTAATAATTATGGACCAGTTCCAGGTTCTGCTGAAGAGAATTTCGGAAAAATATTATGGCATAATTTTCAGGGAAATCTGCGTGATGAAATTGTAATTTCTACAAAAGCGGGTTACACAATGTGGGACGGACCTTATGGCGACTGGGGTTCCAGAAAATATCTGCTTTCAAGTTTAGATCAAAGTTTAAAACGAATGAATATCGATTATGTGGATATTTTCTATTCGCATCGTCCAGATCCAGAAACCCCGATTGAAGAAACCATGATGGCTTTAGACCATGCTGTTAGAACCGGAAAAGCTTTGTATGTCGGAATCAGTAATTATTCTGCGGAGCAGACTCGCGTTGCAGTTGATGTTTTAAAACAATTGGGAACGCCTTGTTTGATTCATCAAGCAAAATATTCGATGTTACAGCGTTGGGTTGAAGACGGTTTATTGGATGTCTTACAAGAAAAAGGAGTGGGCTGTATTGCGTTTTCACCTTTGGCACAAGGACTTTTGACCGATAAATATTTAAACGGAATTCCTGAAAACTCACGTGCGCACAATCCAAACGGGCATTTGAGAGAGGATGAGGTTACGCAGGAACGAATTCAGAAATTGATTCAGCTGAATGAAATTGCTCAAAATAGAAATCAGTCTTTGGCGCAAATGGCTTTGGCTTGGCTTCAAAAAGACAAAAGAATTACGTCGGTTTTAATTGGAGCGAGTTCGGTAAAACAATTGTGTAATAATATTGATTGTCTGCAAAATACGGCGTTTTCGCATGATGAACTGAATGCAATTGAGAAAATATTAGCTTAATTTACATTACATAATCTAAACTGGACTGAAGTCCAGCCCTACAATATAATAGGTTCCGAAGG
>NZ_CAMLIX010000079.1 GCF_946479975.1 uncultured Flavobacterium sp. | reverse complement strand
TTCATCTGATTAAATTTACTTTAATCGAAAAAAAATCTTTTCGTTAAGGTATTAAACTAGATTTGTGAACCTTTGAAGATTAATTTTTGAATTATAATGAATTAGTAAGGTTGATTAATTCAAATTTAAGAAAGCGCTGATAAAATATTAGCGCTTTTTTATGCTTAATAATTAGGTTTTAAAATTTTTCTAATAATATTTAATTCAGTTCCCAACCTTTTGATGAATAATGTACTCTATATAAATAAGAATCATTTTAACGATTTAAACTTAAAAAGAAGTACAGTATGAAAAAGAAATTCACTTTAGAGATAGCAGAGCCTTGTTCTGAAAATTTTGATAAAATGATTCCCAATGCAAACGGTTCATTTTGCAATTCGTGTATGAAGAATGTTATAGATTTAAGCAAAAAAACGAATTCTGAAGTTGCCAAATTCATTTCAGAAAATAAAGACAAAAATATTTGTGCCAGATTAAAAACGACACAGCTTGAAGAAGAATTTCAATACAATGAAACATCAAAAATCAATAGCTTAAAATATGCTGCGGTTGCGGCATCGGTTTTACTTGTGTCAAATATGTCGGCACAAGAAAATAAAAAATCTGCAACAGAAATTAGTATATCGAAACCTCATCCATATAAAATGGGTGTAGTAGTTTCTAATCAAAATCTGAATGAGGAAATTTCTATAAACATAAAAGGGAAATTACTAGAAGTAAAAACGAATAAGCCTTTTGATAAAGAGTTGTATTCTAATTTAATGCTAGCAGTAAATGGTTCGCATGAAGCTGTAAAAGTAAATCCTAAAACAGGAGAATTTGCTATAAACACGACAATCTTAAAGAATAGCAAAACTCTTATTATTACGATTACTTCGAATGATTATTATCTTTCAAAAGAAATACCTTTTGCTGTAAAATCAGTTAAAAATAATGTCTTGTCAAAAAACATAATTGTTGCGGCAGAAGAACTTACCAAAGTTTATATTGCCGGTGGATTAGGAATTAATTATACAGGGCAATAATCAAATTTAAATATTTGGAATATAAAAAAAGGCTGTCAATTTTTATTTTGACAGCCTTTTTATGTATTTCAATATAGATGTTTTAATCAAACTCAGATGTAAAGAATAGCTTTACACTTGGATATTTACTTTGAGTCATTTGAATTGTAAAATCAGAATCGGCTAAAAATACCAATTGTCCGTATTTATCATGAGCTAAGAATTTTTGTTTGATACGTTTAAATTCTTTGAACTCTTCATTTTTAGCATCGTCAGGTTTTACCCAGCAAGCTTTATGAACAGGGAAGTTTTCGTAAGTACATTTTGCACCATATTCGTGCTCTAGACGATACTGAATTACCTCATATTGAAGTGCACCAACCGTTCCAATAACTTTACGGTTGTTCATTTCTAATGTAAATAACTGTGCAACACCTTCATCCATCAACTGATCAACACCTTTTTCTAATTGCTTAGCTTTCATTGGATCAGCATTATTAATGTATCTAAAGTGTTCTGGAGAGAAACTCGGAATTCCTTTGAAACTCATAATTTCACCTTCAGTCAAGGTGTCTCCAATTTTAAAGTTTCCAGTATCGTGCAAACCAACAATATCACCTGGATAAGAAATATCTACAATCTCTTTTTTCTCTGCGAAAAACGCATTTGGACTAGAGAATTTTAAGTTTTTCTTTTGGCGAACGTGGTAATAAGGTTTGTTTCTTTCGAAAGTTCCAGAAACAATTTTAATAAAAGCTAGACGGTCACGGTGTTTAGGATCCATATTAGCGTGGATTTTAAACACAAAACCAGACATTTTTTCTTCAGCTGGATCAACTAAACGTGTTTCAGAATCTTTTGGTCTTGGTGAAGGAGCAATTGTAACGAAACAATCCAATAATTCACGAACTCCAAAATTATTCAAAGCTGAACCAAAAAATACAGGCTGAATTTTTCCATCTAAATAATCCTGACGCTCAAATTTTGGATAAACTTCATCAATCAGTTCTAATTCTTCACGAAGTCTTTCTGCCGCTTTTGCACCAACAATTCTATCTAGTTCTGGATTGTTTTGAACATCAGAAAAAGCAATTGTTTCCTCGATGTTTTTACGACTGTCTCCACTGAAAAGATTGATGTTTTCTTCCCATAAATTGTAAATTCCTTGGAAATCATAACCCATTCCGATAGGAAAACTTAACGGCGTTACTTTTAAACCCAATTTTTGTTCTACTTCATCCATCAAATCGAAAGCATCTTTACCTTCACGATCTAATTTATTGATGAAAACAATCATCGGAATGTTACGCATTCTACAAACCGAAACTAATTTTTCTGTCTGTTCCTCAACCCCTTTTGCAACGTCAATTACAACAATTACACTATCAACAGCGGTTAAAGTTCTAAATGTATCTTCAGCAAAATCCTTGTGTCCAGGAGTATCAAGAATATTGATTTTTTTGTCTTTATAGTTAAAAGCAAGTACAGAAGTCGAAACCGAGATACCTCTCTGACGTTCGATTTCCATAAAGTCACTCGTTGCTCCTTTTTTAATTTTGTTATTCTTTACAGCACCCGCTTCTTGAATAGCACCTCCAAATAAAAGTAATTTCTCTGTTAAAGTTGTCTTACCAGCATCAGGATGCGATATAATTCCGAATGTTCTTCTGCGTTGTATTTCTTTTAAAAAGCTCATATTTTGTATAAATAGGTTGCAAAAGTACTATTAATTACGGCTTAATAAAAATATTCAGTTCTTAATTAAGGGACTTAAATTTCAAGTTTGATTTTTGAGTAAATTTTTTTGCCACGAATTGCACAAATTTACCCTAATTTATTCGTGCTAATTCGTGCAATTCGTGGCAAAAGAACAAATGTTTTTTATAAAAAAGGCTGCTCATAATGAACAGCCTTAGAATAGTCATTTTTAAAATTACTGATTAATTGACCAAACTGAATATCCTCGTGGAGGACATTGTATTTTTACCCATTTATCTGCCTGAGTAGTTGGAAACCAAGTTGAATTTCCTGTAAAATCTTTAATTTGAGTATTTGCCCAATTGGTCTGAATCCATCTTTCTTGCCAAGCGTCTGAGTTGTTGATGTAAACAACTAATCCAGGATTTCCGTTGTAACCATTTCTTCTCGCTACATATTCATCATTATCAGAATATAAAATCGAAGTTGTTCCTGTCGCTTTGTTATTATGGATCCAGATTAGATTATTTAATTTGTTTTTGTCCAGCCATTCTTCATAATCTCTATAAAAAATGGTAGGATAACCTTCGTGTGTTAATATATAGGAGTAAGCCAACATTTTACTGTAAATTTCATCTGTATCATGATTGGTCACAAAAGTAACGGCTTTGTACGGGTTTCTTTTCCACATCATATCATCATTCAAAAGAGATAGATTATTTCCGTCAAATGCATCATTCATTTTATAATAACATGCAAAATCAAATACAGAACTGTTGGCGCTATTTGCCCAGTCATTTAATACATTTACATTCGAATCCCATAATTCTCCAACAGAAAATCCACCAACATTTGCGTTCCATGCATTTACAACCCACGCACCAAAACCTTTCACGTAATCAAATCTCCATCCGTCAAATTTCATGGTGTTTTTGTAATATTTCCCCACGCCATCGGCTCTAAGCCAAAGCCAATCTTTTACATGCGGATTGGCGTGACATAAATCGGGGAAACCGCCAAAAGATCCTTCGTCATTATTTCCGTAACTATTTTTATAAAAATCATTATAATTACGAGTAAACTTTCCAGAAGCTACAGCGCTAAAGTTTGTCCAGGTATTGGTTCCCGTAAACGGATTTGCCTCTGATTGTCCTCCGCTGTTGTGGTTAATTACAATGTCAGCGTATACTTTTATATTTTCAGCATGAGCAGCTGTGATTAAATTTACCAATTCAGTTTTAGATCCAAATCTGGTTTCTATACTTCCGTTTTGGTTAAAATCTCCAAAATCAAAATAATCAGTGGGATCATAACCCATAGAAAATGGCCCGTTTTGTGCTTTCGAAGCAGGAGGAAGCCAAATGGAGCCAATTCCGGCATTTCCCCACGCAGTTACTTTACCGCCAATGGTATTCCACCAATTTCCTCCGGCGGGAACATCCCAATAAAAGGCCTGCATCATAACACCTCCGCCTGGATTATCTACATATTTTGCTGTTGCATTAGAACTGGAAGTTCCTGTACTAAACGGTTTTCCGTCATGATGCGTAACATCAATAATTTTAAATTTCTGACTTTCGGCTTTTGAATCTACTTCGTTGATTTCATTTTGAGAACAAGAAAAAAGCATTGCACTTAGTGTCGAAAGGAGACACAATTTTAAAATAGGTTTTTTCATAATAGATGTGGTTGAGTTAAATAGTTGTTTTGTAATTATCTAATTTTTAACCATAAAAAGAGAATAGTTTTGTTTTTTGGTGTAAAAATTAATAATTACGCATCTAAAGTATGTTTTTTTTGATGTAATTCTATTTTGCAGAAAAATATTGCGTTACGAAAACGTTGTAGTGTTAAGAACTTTTTTTTATGTGACTAATAATTAGGTTTTTATTGAAATTTTAAGTCAGTGAAATAGAAAAGGATCACGCTCTTTTTCAATTATATAAAATGGAATAAAAATAAAGTTGTAAACAGTAATTTACAGCTATCCTATAATTTTTTGTTAATAGTATAACGGATAGTTGTATTATGTAATTGAATTGTTATTTTTGTTCGTTATAAGTTACGAAAGAACTGTACTAATTATTTATCTTTCAGGAAGTATTTCAGAAAATATAAATAACTTTGGCGAGTTATCTAAGGCAGGCTTTACATTCAAATAAAATTTAAAATAATGTTATTAAAAAAATTACAGCTAAAAACAATTGATTACAAGTTTGTTCTAACAATTTGTTTTTTTCTTTTTTTTGCTCCAATTATTGCAGCACAAGAAATAATTCCTGATGTTGTTGCTGAAAAACCTGCTGAAAAACCCTCAGGCGGCAAATTGAAAATCGATGGAATTATCGCTACAGTAGGAGATTATATCGTATTAGATTCTGATATTGATAAAGGATTTTTAGAAATTACTGCCCAAGGTGGATCTATAAAAGATATCACAAGATGCCAGATGCTTGGAAAACTTCTAGAAGATAAATTATATGCTCACCAAGCCATTCAGGATAGTATTATTGTGAGTGATGCCGAAGTTAGAGGTATGATGGAAGAGCGTCTAAATTATATGACACAACAAGTTGGAGGTGATATCAATAAAGTTGTTGAGTATTATAAAAAGAATTCTGTAGAAGAATTTAAAACCTATTTTGCAGATATCTTAAAAGAGCAGAAACTTGCCTCAGAAATGAGGGACAAGATTGTTAAAGATGTCGAAATTACTCCAGAAGAAGTTCGTAATTTCTTTAAGAAAATTCCAAAAGAAGATTTGCCAACTTTTGGTGCCGAAATGGAAGTATCGCAGATTGTGGTTGAGCCAAAAATTTCCAAAGAAGATAAACAAAAAGTTATTGATAGATTAAATGCTATAAGACAAGATGTTTTAGACGGTTCTAGTTTTGCTACAAAAGCAGTATTATATTCTCAGGATCCTGGATCTTCTCCAAACGGAGGTTATTATAAAATGACAAGAAAAACGCCTTTCGTAAAAGAATTTAAGGATGTTGCGTTTAGTTTGCAGGCTGGAGAAATTTCTGCACCATTTGAAACTAATTTTGGATTCCATATTATTATGGTTGAAAAAATAAAGGGACAAGAAGTTGAACTTCGTCATATTTTGATTGCTCCAACAGTTTCTGAAGCGGCTTTAAAAGAAGCTAAAGAAAGAATTAGTAACATTAGAAATAAAATTGTTGGCAACGAAATATCATTTGCAGATGCTGCTAGAAATGATTCTGATGAAAAAGAAACAAGAGCAAATGGTGGAACTTTAGTTAACCCTACGACTCAAGATACGCGTTTTGAGTTAACAAAAATGGATCCTAGCTTATACAGCCAGGTTTCTAATTTAAAAGGAAACGAAGTTTCGCAGCCAATTTTAAATACAGATGATAAAGGTAAAAAGACTTATAAACTGATTACAGTTACCAATCGTATTGACGAGCATACTGCAGATTATGCCAAAGATTATACAAAAATTAAAGAGCTGGCATTAAAAGAAAAACAAATCAACGCAATTGCAAAATGGTTTGATACTAAGATTAAAGATACTTACATCAAAATCATTGGAGAGTACAAAGAATGTGCTTTTGCAAACAACTGGTTGAAAAAATAATTTTTATTAAATAAATAAAAAGAGTTAGTTTTATGAATTCGTAGAACTAACTCTTTTTAATTTAAAATATACTCATAAATGTCTGACGTAACAGCAATTCATAATTTAGTTCAAAAAAGAAATGAATTAAAAAAAGAAATAGCGAAAATCATTGTAGGGCAGGATGCCGTTGTAGATCAAATTTTGCTTTGTATTTTTTCTGGAGGCCACGCACTTCTTATTGGTGTTCCAGGTTTGGCAAAAACCTTAATGATTAATACTTTGTCTCAAGCATTAGGTTTAGATTTTAAAAGAATTCAGTTTACGCCAGATTTAATGCCTTCTGATATTTTAGGTAGTGAGATCTTAGATGAAAATAGAAATTTCAAATTCATAAAAGGGCCAATTTTTTCTAATATTATTTTAGCCGATGAGATCAATAGAACACCGCCTAAAACTCAGGCTGCTTTACTTGAAGCCATGCAGGAAAGATCGGTAACTATTGCTGGACAGCATCATAAGTTAGATTTGCCGTATTTTGTTTTGGCAACTCAAAACCCTATCGAGCAGGAAGGAACGTATCCTTTGCCAGAAGCTCAGTTAGACCGTTTTATGTTTGCTGTAAAATTAGAATATCCAACTTTTGAAGAAGAAGTACAAGTAGTAAAACGAACAACTTCTGATGCAAAAACAGTTATTAATCCGTTATTTACGGCACAGGAAATTATCGATTTTCAGCATTTAATCCGCAGAATTCCTGTAGCAGATAATGTAATTGAGTATGCGGTTACTTTGGTAAGTAAAACACGTCCGGACAATGCCTTGAGTAATGAATTTGTGAAAAATTACCTAGATTGGGGAGCAGGGCCAAGGGCTTCGCAAAATTTAATTTTAGCAGCAAAAGCACACGCTGCTTTCAATGGTAAATTTTCTCCGGATATTGAAGATGTTCAAGCGGTCGCAACTGGAATTTTACGTCATAGAATTATTAAAAATTATAAAGCAGATGCGGAAGGAATAACAGAAGAAGTTATTATTAAAAAGTTGATGTAATTATATAAAGTTTAAAACAAGAAAGCCTGATAATTTTATCAGGCTTTCTTGTTTTATTTACTATTGGTTTTTACGAATGATAAAATGTTAGTTGTTTTAAAAAGCAATCAAAATTGACGCTTCATTACCTAACTATAACGTTATAATTTATTATTTAGAACTATTCTTTGCGAAAACAGAGGTAAAATCGCACTAACTCTGTAACATTAAATTTCGACTTTGTTAAAGAAAAGATTTTAAAATATCAAAAAATCAATTTTTTAATTCAAAATTGATTTTTTGTCAAAAACAAGCATCGAAAATCGTTTTTTAACAATAATAATTTTTGAAAAGCCGACTTCTATTATATTTTTTTTAATTATCGGGTTTAATGCTTAAATTTGCCACAAAAAAATAAATCCGCTTTTATTATGAATATTTATCAGGATTACATTCAAGAAATTGAAGAAAGAAAAAATCAAGGGTTACACCCTAAACCAATTGATGGAGCTGAATTATTAAGCGAAATCATTGCTCAAATTAAAGATGTTGATAACGCATATCGCGAAGATTCTCTTAAGTTTTTTATTTACAATACTTTACCTGGTACTACAAGTGCTGCTGGTGAAAAAGCGAAGTTCTTAAAAGAAATTATTTTAGGTCATTCTGTAGTAGAAGAAATAACTCCAGGTTTTGCTTTTGAACTTTTATCTCACATGAAAGGTGGGCCTTCAATTGAAGTTTTATTAGATTTAGCTTTAGGATTTGATGCTGCAATTGCAAAAGAAGCAGCAAAGGTTCTTAAAACGCAAGTTTTTCTTTATGAAGCAGATACAGATCGTTTGATTGAGGCATTTAGAAATAACAGCGAAATTGCAAAAGAAATTTTGGAAAGCTACGCACAAGCTGAGTTTTTTACAAAACTTCCAGAAGTGGCAGACGAAATTAAAGTGGTTACTTTTATTGCTGGTGAAGGAGATATCTCTACAGATTTACTTTCTCCAGGTAATCAAGCCCACTCGCGTTCAGATCGTGAGCTTCATGGACAATGTATGATTACACCTCAGGCACAGCAAGAAATTAAAGCATTACAAGCACAGCATCCTGATAAAAGTGTAATGTTAATTGCTGAAAAAGGTACTATGGGAGTAGGGTCTTCAAGAATGTCTGGTGTAAACAACGTTGCGCTTTGGACAGGAAGACAAGCAAGTCCTTATATTCCTTTCGTAAATATTGCGCCAATTGTTGGAGGTACAAACGGTATTTCTCCAATTTTCCTAACAACTGTTGATGTAACAGGTGGAATTGGTTTAGATCTTAAAAACTGGGTTAAAAAAGTTGATGCAGACGGAAACGTTATTCGTAACGAAAACGACGAGCCAATTTTAGAACAAACATATTCTGTTGAAACTGGTACAGTTTTGACAATCAATATTAAAGAGAAAAAACTTTATAATGGTGACCAAGAGTTAATTGACATTTCTAAGGCATTTACACCTCAGAAAATGGAATTTATCAAAGCTGGTGGTTCATATGCAATTGTATTTGGTAAAAAACTTCAAACTTTAGCAGCAAAAGTTTTAGATGTTGAAGCTCCTCTTGTATTTGCTCCATCAAAAGAAATTTCTCATGAAGGCCAAGGTCTTACTGCAGTTGAAAAAATCTTCAATAAAAATGCAGTAGGAATCGCTCCAGGAAAAGTTTTACACGCTGGTTCAGACGTTCGTGTAGAAGTTAACATCGTAGGTTCTCAAGATACGACTGGTCTTATGACTGCTCAAGAACTAGAATCTATGGCAGCGACAGTAATTTCGCCAATCGTTGACGGTGCTTACCAATCAGGTTGTCACACTGCTTCAGTTTGGGATAAAAAAGCGCAGGCAAATATTCCAAAATTGATGAAATTCATGAACGATTTTGGTTTAATTACAGCTCGTGATCCAAAAGGTGTTTATCACTCAATGACCGATGTAATTCACAAAGTACTTAACGATATTACTATCGATGAGTGGGCTATTATTATTGGTGGTGACTCTCATACAAGAATGTCTAAAGGTGTTGCTTTTGGTGCTGACTCAGGAACTGTTGCTCTTGCATTGGCTACTGGAGAAGCGTCTATGCCAATTCCAGAATCTGTAAAAGTAACTTTCAAAGGAGATATGAAAGGGTACATGGATTTCCGTGATGTGGTTCATGCTACACAAGCGCAAATGCTTCACCAATTTGGAGGAGAAAACGTTTTCCAAGGAAGAATTATCGAGGTTCACATTGGTACACTTACTGCTGATCAGGCCTTTACATTTACAGACTGGACTGCAGAAATGAAAGCAAAAGCTTCTATCTGTATTTCTGAAGATGAAACTTTAATCGAATCATTGGAAATTGCAAAAGGCAGAATCCAGATCATGATTGATAAAGGTATGGATAACGAAAAGCATGTTCTTCAAGGATTAATCAACAAAGCAGATAAGAGAATTACTGAGATTAAATCGGCAGAAAAACCAGCTTTAACTCCAGATTCAAATGCTAAATATTATGCTGAAGTTGTAGTTGATTTGGATCAAATTGCTGAGCCAATGATCGCAGATCCAGACGTTAATAATGCGGATGTTTCTAAACGTTATACTCACGATACTATTAGACCTTTATCATTTTATGGTGGAGTGAAAAAAGTAGATCTTGGATTTATTGGATCATGTATGGTTCATAAAGGAGACATGAAAATCCTTGCTCAAATGTTGAAAAATGTTGAAGCACAAAAAGGAAAAGTTGAATTCAATGCACCTCTTGTTGTAGCTCCTCCAACGTATAATATTGTTGATGAGCTTAAAGCAGAAGGAGATTGGGAAGTGTTGCAAAAATACTCAGGATTCGAATTTGACGATAATGCTCCAAAGGGTGCTGCACGTACAGAATATGAAAACATGTTGTATTTAGAGCGTCCAGGATGTAACCTTTGTATGGGTAACCAAGAAAAAGCGGCGAAAGGAGATACTGTAATGGCAACTTCAACGCGTCTTTTCCAAGGAAGAGTTGTAGAAGATACAGAAGGTAAAAAAGGAGAATCATTACTTTCTTCTACGCCGGTCGTGGTTCTTTCTACAATTTTAGGAAGAACTCCTACGATGGATGAATATACAGCAGCTGTGGAAGGGATTAACTTAACTAAGTTTGCGCCGTCTAACAAACAGTTAGTGATGTAATCAAGATTAATTATAAATCAAGAGCCCGAGTCGTAATACTCGGGCTTTTTTTGTAATAATTGCTCTATTTTTTGTAACTTGTCATGTTCAAAAAAGAATAATAAAAACAAAAAACATATGGCTTTTGATATCGAAATGATTAAAAAAGTGTACGAAAACATGCCTTCTCGTGTTGATAAAGCACGCGAAATCGTTGGTCGTCCGCTTACATTAACAGAGAAAATTTTATACAATCACCTTTGGGATGGAAATCCTACTACGGCGTTTGGAAGAGGAGTAGATTATGTTGATTTTGCACCAGACCGCGTTGCATGTCAGGATGCGACAGCACAAATGGCATTATTGCAATTTATGCACGCTGGAAAATCTAAGGTGGCAGTACCAACAACGGTACATTGCGATCATTTGATTCAGGCAAAAGTAGATGCAGCAACAGATTTAGCGAGAGCAAAAACACAAAGTAATGAAGTTTTCGACTTTTTGTCGTCGGTTTCTAATAAATACGGAATTGGTTTCTGGAAACCAGGAGCTGGAATTATTCACCAAGTTGTACTTGAAAACTACGCTTTCCCTGGAGGAATGATGATTGGTACCGATTCACACACTGTAAATGCAGGTGGTTTAGGGATGGTAGCAATTGGTGTTGGTGGAGCAGATGCTGTAGACGTTATGTCTGGTATGGCTTGGGAACTTAAATTTCCTAAATTAATCGGAGTTAAATTGACTGGTAAATTATCAGGATGGACAGCTCCAAAAGATGTTATTCTTAAAGTTGCAGGTATTTTAACTGTAAAAGGTGGTACTGGTGCAATTGTAGAATATTTTGGAGAAGGTGCAACAGCGATGTCTTGTACAGGTAAAGGAACAATTTGTAATATGGGAGCAGAAATTGGAGCTACAACTTCAACTTTTGGGTATGATGATTCTATGAGTCGTTATTTACGTTCTACAAATCGTGCTGATGTTGCCGATGCAGCCGATAAAATTGCTCCTTATTTAACCGGAGATCCAGAAGTTTATGCAAATCCAGAACAATATTTCGACCAAGTTATCGAAATTGATTTATCTACATTAGAGCCACATTTGAATGGCCCTTTTACGCCAGATTTGGCTACGCCAATTTCTAAAATGAAAGAAGAGGCAATCAAAAATAACTGGCCATTACAAATTCAGGTTGGTTTAATTGGTTCTTGTACCAACTCTTCTTACGAGGATATTTCTCGTGCAGCTTCTTTAGCGAGACAAGTTGCAGATAAAAACTTAAAAACTAAATCACAGTTTACAATTACTCCAGGTTCTGAAGTTGTACGTTCTACAATCGAAAGAGACGGCTTTATTGATACTTTCCATAAAATTGGAGCAACTGTTTTCGCGAATGCCTGCGGACCATGTATTGGTATGTGGGACAGAGAAGGAGCAGAAAAAGAAGAGAGGAATACAATCGTTCACTCTTTCAACCGTAACTTCTCAAAAAGAGCAGATGGTAATCCAAATACCTTAGCTTTCGTTGGTTCTCCAGAATTGGTGACAGCTTTAGCTATTGCGGGAGATTTAAGTTTTAATCCATTAACAGATACATTAATTAACGAAGATGGCGAAGAAGTAAGGCTGGACGCTCCAACAGGAGATGAGCTTCCTGCTAAAGGTTTCTATGCTGAAGATCCAGGATTCCAAGCTCCAGCAGCCGATGGTTCAGGTGTTCAGGTTGTGGTTAGTCCTACTTCTGAGCGTTTACAGCTTTTAGCTCCGTTTATTGCTTGGGATGGTAAAAATATCACCGGCGCTAAATTGTTAATCAAAGCATTCGGAAAATGTACAACTGACCATATTTCTATGGCTGGACCTTGGTTACGTTTCCGCGGACACTTAGATAATATTTCAAATAACATGTTGATTGGAGCTGTGAATGCTTACAATCAAAAAACAAACTCAGTTAAAAATCAATTGACAGGACAATACGATGCTGTTCCTGCTGTGGCTCGTGCTTATAAAGCTGCGGGAGTTCCGTCTATTGTTGTGGGAGATCATAACTATGGTGAAGGATCTTCGCGTGAGCATGCTGCGATGGAACCTCGTTTCTTAGGCGTTAAAGCAGTTTTAGTAAAATCATTTGCACGTATTCACGAAACAAACCTTAAAAAACAAGGACTTTTAGGATTGACTTTTGCAAATGAAGCAGATTATGATAAAATTCAAGAAGATGATACAATCAATTTCTTAGACTTAACAGAATTTGCTCCAGGAAAACCGTTGACTTTAGAATTTGTTCATGCAGATGGAACTAAAGATATCATTTTAGCAAATCATACATACAACGCTGGTCAGATTGGCTGGTTTGTGGCTGGTTCTGCCTTGAACTTAATAGCAGCTGGAAAAGCTTAAGTTTCAATCAATAATAATATTTGAACGCTCTGTGAAAACAGAGCGTTTTTATTTTTAATGCTGATATAAATAATGTATTTGTAAGATAAATTAGAAGAAAATACAATAACTTGAAACTCAATAAAAAGCATTTTTTAATATTAAGTCAGTTTTAAATTTAAGAACTGAAATAAAAATAGTTGTTAAATATTGAGGTTTTTTTACTTTAAAAAGTTAAATTCGCCGTACACGTAATAAAAATGATTTTTTTGAGTTTAAAATAAAACGTTTTGAGCTCTTTAAATAGTAATAAAAATGTAAATTATAGAGTATGGTTTATAAGTTAATAATAGTATTGTTTTTTTTTAGTTTTGGAGCCTTTTCGCAGGAGAATTTTATAAAGCACAAAATTTCGCAAGGAGAAAATTTAACTGTTATAGCAAAAAAATACGGAGTTAAAACAAAAGAGATTACTGATGCTAATCCAGATGCTCCCAAAACCCTAAAATTAAATTCGATACTTTTAATTCCTAATAAAAATAAAAGTACATCAAAGGCAAAAACAAAAACTTCTGAAATTGCCGTAAATAATACTTCTTCAAATACTAGTTCTTCAGGAACGCACGAAGTTGCCGCTAAAGAAACACTTTGGGGAATTTCAAAAAAATACAATATTACTGTTGATGATCTAAAGAAAGCCAATCCGCTTTTAGAAACAGAAGGATTAAAAATAGGACAACAGATTGTAATACCTTCTAATATTGCTTCAATTGATGAAAAGCCAAGTAAAAATGTACCAGAAATTGTTTCTACAGAGGTAGAACTTATTAGAGAGGTTAAGCCTAAAGAAACAAAATATGGAATTTCTAAAGAATACGGAATTTCAGTTGCAGAATTAGAACGTCAGAATCCATCAATAAAAGGGAAAGTTCCAGTTGGATATCTTTTAAAAATTCGAGTTCCAAAAGAAAAAGCCGATGCAATTCAAGCATCACAAACACTTCAACAAGCGAATGAAAATGTAGTTTCTTCATCAACTCAAATTGCTGAAACTGCACCAGAAATAAAAAGAGATTCTACCTATATTAGAGTAACATCTGGAAGCCATTCAGAATTAATAGATCAACTTATTGCAAATGCTACCGATAATATTGGAATTAGATATCGTTCGGGTGGTACTTCAAGAGAAGGTTTCGACTGTTCGGGATTAATGATCTGCACATTCAATAATTTTGATATTAAATTGCCAAGAAGTTCGATAGAGCAGTCAAGAATTGGAACAAAAGTGACAACAGATGAAGCTCAAAAAGGAGATTTAATTTTCTTTAGAACCAATGGCAGACGCCAAATTAATCATGTCGGAATGATTGTAGAAGTTGCTGAGGGCGAAATAAAATTTGTTCATTCATCAACTCACGGAGGCGTAATGATTTCTTCTACAAAAGAGCCTTACTATACTAGAACATTTTCTCAAGTAAATCGCGTTTTAGAATAATCAAGAGTAAACATTCTAAATTTTTATTTCAAATAATACCGTTGATTAGAATCTAGCATATAGAATTAATCTTCTGAAAGCATATATAGCTGGAACATTTGGGAAATAAGTATTTATTCTTTTTTTAAATTCGCTGCTTAATTCTTCAAATTCATTTTCATTTAAACGTTCTTGGTAAACCGTTAAGGCTGAACCAGAAATAAAATCGAAAAAATCATCTTGATTAGAAGAAATTATAGGATATACTTTTTCGTATATCGTGAGATCTTTACCGCCATTTTCAAAAAGAATTTTTGCGTATTGGTCTAAAGTTAGCACCGGAGAAGGCCTTGTCCAATTATTTAGATAAGAAGCAAAAGGTTCTTCCTGAACCAGATTGAAAAGTATTTTATTAAGAATATTTTCGTTTTGCTGAGGCATTTGAACAGCCAATTGCCCGTCTGGATTTATTTTAGAAATAATTTTCGGAAAAAGGTTCTCGTGATTATCAATCCACTGTAAGGCAGCATTTGAAAAAATCAAGTCCCATTTGGTTTCTTCTTCCAATTGCTCTAAAATGGTTTTTTCTTTAAACTGAATATTTTCTTGTTTGGGAGCTTTTGCCAGCATTTCTGCCGAGTTATCTATGCCCAGAATTATAGGTTCGGTCAATTTATCGTATAGCTTTTTTGTCAGCTCGCCCGTACCGCAGCCTAAATCAATAACTTTTAGATTGGGCTTATCCGTAATATGACCCGAAAGATCTTCAAAGGGTTTAAAGCGTTCTTCTTTAAATTGATTGTATTTTTTTGGATCCCAAGTCATAGTATTTGTTTAAAGCAATTTCTACTTCAAATAAATTTATGAATTTAAATTTATTCATTATCTAAAAAGTAAAATAATTATTCGAAAACATTAAACACAATAATTCCGAAGTAAATTCATAATCAATATAAATTTGACGGAACTATTGTATTTGAAAAATAGTTTAGAAGATTTATTAATTAAAAAATAATAACTAAATCGCTTCTTTAAAATTAGATAATAATTGAGCGTTTACCAACAGATTTATCATTGTTTGAATTTTCCCATGAAATCCCTGATGCAGGAACAGCTCTTTCTCTTCCCCAGATTCTAATTGATTCAATTTTTTCAGGTGCGGTTTTACTGAGAGGCACAATATTTTTAAAGCACTTCTGAAAAAGATCGTCATTTACAATACTATCTCCATGAATTACTGCTTGAATAGCAATATCTCTTACCGCTCCTTCAATATCAGAACCTGCAAATCCATCTGAAATTTCAACCAGTTGATTTAAAGTTTCGATAGAAGGCTCATTCAAGAGATTACGTTTAATGTAAAGATTAATAATGTCTTTTCTTTCAGTTTCACCTGGCAGATCAACAAAGAATAACTCATCAAATCTTCCTCTTCTTAAAAGTTCAGGAGGTAATTTACTCACGTCATTTGCAGTAGATACTACAAAGACTTTTGCCATACTTTCTTGAAGCCAAAACAAAAATTGTCCAACCATTCTTGTTGATGTTCCTCCATCACTAGATCCTGTTGCACCAGAAAGACCTTTTTCAATTTCATCTATCCATAATACACAAGGTGCAGCATTATCTGCAGATGCCAAAGCTTCTTTTAGTCTGTTCTCAGATTGTCCAAGATATTGCCCCTGAATAGCTGCTAAATCGAGGCGATATAATGGTAAATTCCAATTTGCTGCAATGAATTTAGCAGATAAAGATTTTCCACAGCCAGGAACACCCACTAATAAAACGCCTCTAGGAGGTCTCATTTTTCTAGCTTTTAAGTCTGCTGTTAAAAGTTGTTTCTGATTATCCAGCCAATGTTGTAAGCCATTCAACCCAGCAACTGAAAGGGTAGAAGAATCTATCTTTACTTTTTCTAATCCGGATATATCACTAAATAATTTGTCTTTAGCGTTACTTAGTTCTTTTATGTCTTCTTTAGTTAGTGAACCTTTAGCCATCTGGGTTGCCAAAACATTTTCTGCCTCTATTTTTGTCATATTTGCTAGAATAGTTGCGGCCATCTTGTAATCTGTTTCTTCCCATTCTAACGGAATCGATCCTTTGTAGGGCATAACACATTCTTTTACAACTTCTAACATTTCATCTTCATTAGGAGCATCCAATGTAATTGTCATTCCTAAACGTTGTAATTGAGGCCAGATCGTTTTTGTTGTAATTAGGCAGATACTTCCTCCACGTTCGATAGCTTGAATTACACAGTCGTATAAATGTCTAGAAACTAGATTGTCATCCTCAATATCACTTACTTCTGTGAAAACAAATGTTAGATTTTGTCTTTGAGATATATTTTGAACAGCATAGTCCAAACCACCAGCAACCGAACGATCATCATTGACGCTCTTTTTGGATTTTATATCAATAGTTCCGTGAGATAAATTATGAAAGTAAATAGGTATATTGATCTCTTCTGCTAATTGCTGGATAACTTCTAAAACTCTTGCCCGTTCTATGCTCCGAATTGAAATAAAAGGTATTCTTGCTCTAAACATTCGTAGAAGTGAAGTTTTAAATTCTGCTTTATTTGCCATTTAGAATATTATTTTTCTGCTTGTTGGAGCAATTATAGTTGTGTCTTTTGTTATGGTTTTTAGATTATTTTGCTCTGCAAATCCTGAGGTAAGTTGAAAAGAATTTAATAAAAGTGCTATTTTTTCATTTTTTGCCGAACCTTTTGAATTATTGGCCTTTAGTGAAGTTCGTATTTCAGTAATGAAATTTTCCAAATCTTCTTTAAGTGTTTTTTGCAAATCTTCAGGGAAAGCTTCTATTGAAATAAAGTTTTTTATAATTAGCAGATTTTGTTTTCCATTTCTTAGCCCAATTTCAAAATCGTCCTCTGTCTTTAATCTTTGTAGATCGAAAAACCTTTGAAATTTATCCAGCCAGTTTTGTTTTCTTTTTTTATAAACTTCTTCAACTTTAGCGTAAAAACGATTTGCGGTTCCAGCGTCTAAAACAAAAGTTCCTTGATTAAGCTCGTCAAGTACGGAATCATTTCCATCTCCAAATTTATTGAGAAAGTTTACCCATTCAGAATAAGTTTTTGGACCTTTCATTGTTGACTCTTAATTCTCGGATTAATAAATTGAGTTGGTGGAATAATATCCCAATCTGGAAATTTTGCGTTTTGTAACTCAGCTTCAATTCTTCCTTGAAAAAGGTTAGGTTTTACTTTTACCTCTCTTTTCGTTTCATTTGCAGTATCTTCAGAGTTTTCTGAATGATTGCTTAAAATTATTTTCGTCATTTGTCGATTATTTATTATTAAATGATACTTCTAGTTGCTTCTTTGGATACACTCGAAAAATCTTCAGGAGTAATAGATGAAATTAGATTTCTTACCTGTTCGGCTTTACTATCTTCAAAAAGATGTTCTATTCTGTAATCTACAGTTTCAGCAATACAACCTCTCAATACTTCTATACCTTTTTGTCTTCGTTCTGCGACATTTTCAATAGTTTTATTTTTAGCTTTTTTGTGTGTGCTAAGTGAATTCCAAATAATAACAATTCCTCCTCCTAATGCTAAACACCCAATAATTGGCTGAAAAGTAAAAAACCAGAATCCTAAAACGCATACTAGAGCCCCAATAATTATGATAGCATATGGAAAAGAGAGTTTTTCTAGTTCTGTTTCCAAAACTCGATCATAGAAAGCTGCTTGTTCTTTTAATAATTCGTTTTCTTCACTTCCGTCTTTAGTTGAAGCCTTGAAATCGTCAACAGATAATTCAATAGATTGCGGAATTTTATTTCTGCATTGTGCCGTAAATGTATCATATGCTTCTAATATCCAAGGCTGACTTATTGAAACGGCAAGCGCTTGGGTTACTTTTGTAGCTCCTGATAATTCGGGGTTAAATGAAGCATTGGTAAGTAATTGTAAGAAGTCAACTTGCTCATTAAAAATATGCTTTTCAGCATCCATGACAGCCTGAGCCGCATTCTTATCTCCATCCATTTGAATGATTAGCTGATTGAATCTTACCTGTTCTTGTAGTGGAAGTTCCTCATCATCAAAATTAGTTACCAGTAAAGATAAAATTTCATCTAATTGTACTTTTGTGCTTTTTGAAAAGTCAGAGGAAGAAGAGATAATGCTTTTAAAGTGGTTATTTATAATATGATATGTTTTTGCTTCTTTTAAAGAATTTTCTAAAGAATTCCAATTAGTGGAAAACTTTTCCAGTAAAGGATATTTTCCTTCTGAGAGAGGACCTATAGCTTCGAAAAAATTAACCCATTGTGATTTTTGTTCATTTACAAATGTATCTCCTTGTGTAAGTTGATCTAGCCAGTTTTTAACGTTTAGCATCATTAGTTGACGAGCAGCAGGAGGAAAAACACCTGTTGTAACAGCTTCAAGTATAATTATAAATTCTCGATCAAGATTGTGGGGATTTTGATGCATAAAATAACGCTCAAGCCATTTTAAACTAGAATCATTACGCATTAATCGGCGCATAACCATCATGA
>NZ_CAMLIX010000078.1 GCF_946479975.1 uncultured Flavobacterium sp. | reverse complement strand
GAATCAGCTCTTCGGTTTTACCCGAAAACATTGATCCACAAATAACTTCAATCCACCCAAATTGTTCTTTGTGATTTACTGTATTTTCGAGAAACATTTTGTATTTTTCTGCCTTTAAAAATGAATAGTTTTTATTACTTTGTACTGGTAATAAATCGACGTAAAAATGTGTTGTTTTACATTTTCTCAAAAGTAGAAAATTTTTATCAAATCGAATATTAGCGAAAGCTTATTAACAGAAATAAAAAATTATCTTTTGAATTTCCCTGACAAATAGAGACATTCAGACCTTAAATACACTAAAATACCTTATTCACTATAATTTCAACAGTTATGAAAAAAAAATTGGAAGCCGATTTAATCAGCATTGCACATCGAATTTTAAAGCTTAAGAACAAATCCGATATCAATCAATTGTACCTTGAAACTCAGAGATTATACGAGAAATTAGCGGTATTAAAATTTGTAGAAGAGAATTTTGACGCTGCAAAACCAACAATTGGGCAAAATGACATTACTTCTGAATTGGAAACGATTTTTGATAAGGAAGAAGAAATTATTCCAACTTTAATCGAAAATGAAGCCTCAACTCCAGAAAAAGTAATTGCGCTGGAAGAATCTTACGAAACTGAAATTTCGGAAGAAAATCCTGTAGAAGTTGCTGCAACTATAGAACCAATTGTTGAAAATACGCCTGAACCAATCGCCGTTGAAGCCGAAGAAGTCATTGAAGAAACTCCTGAACCAATCGTTTCTGAAACTGAAGAATCAGTAATTGAAGAAACTGTTGCACCAATCGAAGCTGAAGTTGAAGAGCCAGCAATTGAAGAAACAATCGAGCCAATCGTTGCTGAAATTATAGAGCCAGAGGCGGAAAAAGAAATTGAAAAAGTTGAAGAATCTAAAAATGCGATTGAAGAACTTTCTTTTACAACAGTAAATGAATTAAAACCAATTCCAGATTTTAAACCTGCTTTTGAATTAGAAAAGGAAGAAATAAAAGAAGAGGTCAAAGAAGAACCAAAAGTACCAGCTTATTCAATTCCGACCATTTTGTTTGAAGATTTCGGATTGAATTATGCCGATCCGCAGTTTGTAAAGGTGGATAGTTTTGAGGCTGTTCCTCCCGCTAAAACGCCTTCTATAAGTGATTTTAGAGAAGAAAAAAAGGAAGAAAAAACAGAAGCCAAAAAAGTTGAAACCGCTATTCTCGAAACCCCTGCACAAACAAAACCAGTAAGTTTGAATGAAAAACTGGCGAGAGGTTTTCACATTGATTTGAATGACAGGATTGCTTTTACGAAAAACCTTTTTGGAAACAACACAGAAGATTACAGTCGCGTTTTAAACCAGCTTTTAACTTTTGATTCTTATGCTGAAGCACAGGAATTTATAGAAAATATGGTAAAACCAGATTACAACAACTGGGAAGGAAAAGACGATTACGCAGAACGTTTTCTGGGAATTATCGAGAAAAAATTCTCTTAAAAAATAGAACACGAATTGCACGAATTAGCACAAATTTTTCTCTGTGAAATTTCAAACACAATTAGAATCTGTGTCAATTTGTGAAATTTGTGTTATAATATAAAAATTATGTCCAAATTATATATCGTTCCAACGCCAATTGGCAATCTTGAAGACATGACTTTTAGAGCCATTCGGGTTTTGAAAGAAGTCGATTTGATTTTGGCGGAAGACACCCGCACCAGCGGAAAATTGTTGAAGCATTTTGAAATCGGCACTCACATGCACAGCCATCATATGCACAACGAACATAAAACAACCGAAAACTTAATTGCTCGTTTGAAAGCCGGCGAAAATATCGCTTTGATTTCAGACGCCGGAACTCCAGCCATTTCAGATCCTGGATTTTTATTGACGCGTGCCTGCGTTGAAAATAAAATCGAAGTTGAATGTCTTCCAGGAGCAACAGCTTTTGTTCCAGCTTTAGTAAACAGCGGACTCCCAAATGATAAATTTGTTTTTGAAGGTTTTCTGCCTGATAAAAAAGGACGTCAGACTCGTTTTTTGGCTTTAGCCGAAGAAACCCGAACGATGATTTTATATGTTTCTCCGCATAAATTGGTTAAAACTTTAGCCGAATTTATTCAGTATTTTGGAGAGGAAAGACAAGTTTGCGTTTCGCGTGAATTATCAAAATTACACGAAGAAAACGTTCGGGGAACTGCGAAAGAAGTTTTAGCGCATTTTGAAAAAACTGCTCCACGAGGAGAAATCGTTGTGGTTGTTGCGGGAAAAACGATAGAGAAAGAAGCTAAAAAAAGTAAGTATTCAAAAGACGAAGAAGAATAAATAATTATTTCAGCCACATCAATAAGAAAAACAAACCACAAATTACACAAATTTTCACAAATTGAATTAGCGGAAATTTGTGTAATTTGTGGTTAATAATCATTTAATCTGTGGCAAAAAAACAAACCCATAACATGAGCATTCAAGCCTTTTTAGAAAAAGTAAAACAAACTCCAACACAAATCACATTTCCTGAAACTATTGCAGTAATTGAAGAAAACTACAACTTTACTCCAACAGCTTTTCAAAACGGAACACAACATAACGCAGCAGGCGAAAATTCAGGTTCTTGTAAATTGTTTTCTTTCGCAAAATTGCAGATTTTAAGCAAAGAAGAAACTTTAGCTTGTTTTGGCGCTTTTTATTTTGAAGAAGTTTTAGGCGATCCAAACGGAACAAATCACCAAAACATTAGAAATTTCATCAACTTAGGTTGGGATGGAATTCAGTTTGAAGGAAATGCTTTAGAAGCGAAATAATTTTAGATTTCAGATTTTAGATTGTAGATTTTTAAAACCTGCATCTTGAAGTCTGCAAACTTGTCAAAGTTCAAAACATTGACAAAGTTGAAACCGAATATTCTGCCACAGATTAGAAGAATTTCAATGATTATTAAAAAATTGAACCACAAATTATACAAATTTTCACAAATTAGATTAGCGAGAATTTGTGTAATTTGCGGTTAAAAAATCCTTTCGAATCCTTTTAATCTGTGGCAAAAAACATAAAAATTACCAGTTTAGATAAAACGATTTACAAAATCTGAAATCTAAAATCAAAAATCTACGATCAATAAAATGCGCTGGACTTTAAAACCAAAACCTTCTGAAGAAAAAATCAAACATTTGGCACAGGCTTTAAATGTAGAAGATTTTGTAGCCACACTTTTGATTCAGCGAGGAATTGAAACTTTTGATGACGCTAAGAATTTCTTTCGTCCGTCTTTAGAACATCTTCATGATCCATATTTGATGAAAGATATGGACAAAGCCGTTGCCAGAATTGAACAAGCGATCGAAAATCAAGAAAACATAATGGTTTTTGGCGATTATGACGTTGACGGAACAACAGCCGTTTCTTTGGTTTCTTCGTATTTAAAATCGCATTATCCAAATATTGCCACATACATTCCAGATCGTTATGCCGAAGGTTACGGAATTTCGTTTAAAGGAATTGACTATGCAGACGATAACGGAATTTCATTAATTATCGCTCTTGACTGTGGAATAAAATCCATCGAACATATCGCCTACGCGAAAGCAAAAAACATCGATTTTATTATTTGTGATCACCACCGCCCGGGAGAATTTCTTCCAGATGCGGTTGCCGTTTTAGATCCGAAAAGAGAAGACTGCTCCTACCCTTACGATGAATTGTGCGGTTGCGGCGTTGGTTTTAAATTGATTCAGGCTTTAGGTCAAAACCGTGGCGAAACAATAGAAGATTTAGTTCCTTATTTGGATTTGGTGGCGACTGCAATTGCTGCCGATATTGTTCCGATTACGGGAGAAAATCGTGTTTTGGCTTACTTCGGATTGAAAGTCATTAACAGCGAACCAAGACCAGGAATCAAAGCTTTAACACATCAGGTAAAAAAGAAAGTTCTCGATATTACCGATGTTGTTTTTATTATTTCTCCTCGAATTAATGCTGCGGGAAGAATCAAACACGGAAATCACGCAGTTGAACTTTTAACCGAATTTGATTTTGAACAAGCACAGCAATTCGCTTCAGAAATTGAACAATACAACGCAGATCGAAAAGATTTAGATAAAAAAATCACCAAAGAAGCTTTTCAGCAAATTATAGAAAATCAGGAAGAAGAACGTTTTTCGACCGTTGTTTTTCAGGAAGACTGGCACAAAGGCGTAATCGGGATTGTTGCTTCGAGATTAATTGAAACCTATTACCGTCCGACTTTGGTTTTCACTAAAAGCGGTGACAAATATGCCGCTTCTGCCCGATCTGTAAAAGGATTTGATGTTTATAATGCATTAGATGCCTGTTCAGAACATTTGGAGCAATTTGGAGGCCACATGTATGCAGCGGGAATGACGTTAAAAGCAGAAAATTATAATGCCTTTAAAAGTGCATTTGAGAAATGTGTTGAATCCACTATTTTACCGGAAATGCGAACTCCAGAAATTGAAATAGATGCTGAAATTAATTTCTCTGATATTACCCCAAAATTGATTCGGATTTTAAAACAATTTGAACCTTTTGGTCCACAGAATATGACACCTGTTTTTATGACTTCAGATGCTAAAGACACGGGTTACGCTAAAACTCTCGGTTCAGAAGAAGAACATTTAAGGCTTTTTGCCAAACAAAATAACACCGACGGAATTGCAGCAATTGGCTTTGGACTCGGTAAAAAATTAAGTATTGTAAAAAATCAAAATCCGTTTCAGCTGGCTTATACAATTGCTGAGAATGAATGGAACGGAACTGTTTCAACACAGCTTATGCTGAAAGACATTAGAACAAATGGAAGAGATTAAATCAATTAAGCGAGATCCGTATGAGGCGCTTCGATATAGAGAATTCAACGTGTTTTTATTGTTGCGTTTTGCCATGGTTTTTGCTTGGTCGATGCAATTTATTGTTATTGAATGGGAAGTTTACAGCTTAACTAAAAACCCGCTTTCGTTAGGAATTATTGGTTTAATGGAAATTATTCCTGCTGTTTCAATGTCTTTGTTTGCGGGACATATTGTAGACCGAAGAGAAAAGAAAAGTTTATTGGTAAAATGTATTTTAGGATTTTCAGTAATTAGTTTTGGGCTTTTCTTATTGACTTGGCCAAAAGTAGTTGGCGGTTTTTCTAAAGATTACATTTTGTACTCAATTTATGCTCTTGTGTTTTTGGGCGGAATCGTCCGTTCTTTTATGGGACCAACGATCTTCTCGCTTCTGTCTTTAATTATTCCTAAAAAAGCATATCCAAACGCTGCAACTTGGAGTAGTTCAGTTTGGCAGATTGGAGCTGTGATGGGACCTGCATTGGCTGGATTCTCAATTAACTGGATTGGTGTTCATTGGTCGATGTGTTTGGTTTTTGGATTTTCAATTCTTTCGTTAGTTGCCTTATCTCAAATCAGCCAAAAACCAATTGTAAATCCGAAGATGGGAGAATCTATGAAAGATAGTCTTATGGAAGGTTTGACATTTGTTTTTAAAAACAAAATTGTTCTTGGCGCACTTTCACTTGACATGATTGCAGTACTTTTTGGAGGCGCAGTTGCATTACTTCCGGTTTTTGCGCAAGACATTTTAAAAGTGGGTTCTGAAGGTTTCGGAATTTTAAGAGCTGCTCCTGCAGTTGGAGCTTTTATTACAATGTTAGTTTCTGCTTATGTCCCTTTGTATGAAAATGCTGGAAAGAAACTTTTAATCGCCATTTTTGTTTTCGGTTTATCAATCATCTTATTCGGATTCTCAACTTATTTCTGGCTTTCTGTTTTCGCTTTATTTTTAAGCGGATTGGCAGACGGAATTTCTGTAGTTATTCGCCAAACTATTTTACAACTTAAAACTCCAGATCATATGCGCGGGCGTGTGGGCGCTGTAAATTCGATTTTTGTTGGTTCTTCTAATGAATTAGGTGCTTTTGAAAGTGGCGCAACTGCTAAATTGATGGGTGCAGTAACTTCTGTTATTTTTGGAGGAAGTGTCACGCTTTTAACAGTGGTTTTTACTGCATTAAAATCGCCGACTTTTAGAAATCTGGATTTGAAAAGAGATATGGATGAACATCATAAATTGGAGTAATTTTTTTTAACCATATAAGTCATATAAGTTCATTCCAGTGAATTGCAAAAAGAAAGACTTCAAAAATGTGAAGTCTTTTTTATGGAAAAAAATCAGATTAATTATCAACCAGCTTATTATGATCTTATATGACTTATATGGTTTAAAAACATTTTCAAACTTTTATGATTTTTTTATTTAGAATTAATATAAATAATATTTATATTTGTTGGAATAAAAGGATTTACGATGAGAGAAATTGAACAGATATATCATAATAACTTTGGAATAGCTTTTTACTGGAAAGATCACGACACTACTATTTCAGATAAGGTACAATTGGTTTTTAAGGAAACTGGCTTTTATTTTACCGTTCAGGAATTAAATTTCTTTTGTGATTTAATTGAAGACAGCATGATCGAAAATGCTTGTTGTGAAGCGTGCGAAATGAAATATTCTTGTCATAAATTTCTATTGAAAACACCGTGCAATTCGATTGATTTGGCTGTAAATATGACCGAACTTAAATCGATTAAAGATTTGGTTGAAGGTTCTTTGTTTAAAATCGAGTTAGCCGAATATGTGTACGGAGTTGGCTTAAACTAAGAGCTATTCTAAATCTTTTAACAACATTTTTTCATTATTGAAATATATTTTGATTCAATTCAAAAAAAAGTATATTTACAGCAATGAAAAAAGCTGTATTTCTATTTATCATCGTTTTCACGACACTTTTCGCTGTCAGTTGCACCAATAAATCAGAAGAATATATTGATCCACGCGGTACTGATTATGCGGGTTCAGAAAGCTGTGTTCAATGTCATAAAGTTCAATCTGAAATGGCTTTGCACAGTTCGCATTTCAAAGCAACAGCTCCTGCGATTTTAGGAAATGTTTCTGGTGATTTTGATTCTAAAAATTATACTTTTATTTACGATAAAGACACTAAAATGGTCATGGAAAAACATGGTGACAGTTTGTATCAGGTTTTATATAAAAACGGAAAAGAAACGGCTAAATATAAGTTTGAAATTGTTTTTGGAACCAAACATGCACAAACCTCTGTTTATTGGAAAAATAATAACACTTATGAATTACCACTTTCTTATTATCATTCTGTAAACAATTGGGCAACTAGTCCAGGATTTCCTGCCGACAAACCTTACTTTGACCGAAGGGTGATAAAAGATTGTTATGCTTGCCATAGTTCTAATATTAGTTCCAGAATTGTCGATCAAAACTCCGAAGAAAAAAACTTCCTTTCAATGGATGTAGAAGATGTTATCAATAAAAAAACAATTGTATACGGAATTGATTGTGAACGCTGCCATGGACCTGCAAAAAAACACGCCGAATTTCACTTAAAAAATCCAAACGTAAAAGTTGCCAATAGTATTACTAGTTTTAAAACCTTAAATCGTCAGCAGAAATTGGATGCTTGCGCATTGTGTCATGCAGGAAATGACGGAATGAAATTAAAATCTCGTTTTGAATTTAAGCCGGGAGATAATTTATTAGAATTCTTTCGCGAAACAAGAAGTATTACGGATACGGCAAAATTTGATGTTCACGGAAATCAGTTTCGTTTAATGGCGCAGAGTAAATGTTTTATGAAAAGTGATAAAATGGATTGTATTACGTGTCATAATCCGCATGAAAATGCTTCTAAAAACATGGCTTCTTACTCTAAAATCTGCATGAGTTGTCATCAAGGTTTAAAACATAATGAAACGACGCTTAAAGTAATGCCTGAGAAATTATTAGCCGATAATTGTGTAGAATGTCATATGCCGAAAAAAGCTTCGAACGCAATTAGTTTTCAGCTTTCAAACAGCAAACAATTATCAAATTATATTTTGAGAACGCATAAAATCGGAATTTATCCGAATGGAAAAAAGTAATTCATTGAACAATTACCTAACACATAGAAACATAGATTTTCTACAAGCTAAAGGCGCTTCACTTTTCTAACAAACATAGTTTGATCAATGCGCTAAAAAGTAACTATTTTTTGAATTCGTGAAGTTCAAATTTTTCTCCGTCAAAAACGCCGTAAGTAAAATAACCAATCCAATCTCCAAGATTTACATATTCAGAGTTTTCTCCAACAGAACGAATCATAGGTAAATGACGGTGCCCGAAAACGAAATAATTATAATGTTTGGTTTCCAGCTTTCTTTTAGCATAAAGAATCAGCCATTCTTTTTCTTCGCCTAAAAACTTAATGTCTTCATCGCCAGAAATTAATTTATTTTTGACTGATAAATATTGCGCTAAACTTACGCCAACGTCAGGATGCATCCAACGGAAAAGCCATTTTGAAAACGGATTTGTAAATACCTTTTTCATTCTTTTATAGCCTTTGTCGCCAGGACCTTTTCCGTCGCCGTGACCAATTAAAAAGGTTTTTCCATTAAAAGTAAATTCTTTATTATCATGATAAACCGGAATATTCAATTCGGTTTCAAAATAATCATTCATCCAAAGATCATGATTTCCAACAAAGAAATAAATTGGGATGCCGCTGTCGCGAATTTCAGCCAGTTTGCCTAAAATTCGAACAAAACCTTTTGGAACAACTGTTTTATACTCAAACCAAAAATCAAATAAATCTCCAAGCAAAAAAATAGCTTCGGCATCTTGTTTTACCTCATCTAACCAAGCTACAAATTTCTTTTCGCGCGGGAGACTCAATTCTGGAGTCGGCGCACCAAAATGCTGATCTGAAGCAAAATATATTTTTTTCATTTAAGAAGTTATGAGTTATTGGTTAAGGGTCATAAGTTAGAGAACTGGAAATTATATGATATTTATTTCGACTTTAACATCTAACTCATAACATTTAACTTCTAACTTTATTTACAAATTATCAGAAGCGTACCATTCTGCAAAAGAAGATTCTGTTTCTTGAAGTTTTAAAGAAAAAAGAGAAATTCCTGCAGGAAGTCTTCCTATGATTCTTTCTGCAAAATCAACTACCATATTTTCACTTGTTGGCTGATAATCTACCAAAATTACGTGATGACCGCGGTTTTTCAATTCTGCTGCTAATTCAACATGTGGTGTAGTTTGATTGAAAACTGTAGCATGATCAAACTGATCGACGATTTCTTCTTTTACAATTTTCTTTAGATCAGAAAAATCAATTACCATTCCGTACTTTACATTCGATCGGTCTGTAATAGGCGAACCAATAACCGTTACCGAAAGTTTATAACTGTGTCCGTGAACGTTCTTGCATTTTCCGTCGTAACCGTACAAAGCGTGACCAGTTTCGAAGCTAAATTGTTTTGTAATTCTGATATTACTCATCGATGTTTAATTTTAAGCTTGCAAATTTACAAATTAATAACCGTTTTTGTCTCTTTTTTTAGCTCTGTTATACATCCACAAAGCGAGTCCACCTAAAATCAGGAACGGAATAAAAGATCCAATAACAACGCCTATTTGATAACTGCTGTCTGGCGCGTTTTTAATTTTTTCGGCAACGTCTACTTTTTGGAATAAAGAAATAATATTCATCTTAAATTATTTTATGTTTAAACACATAGAAACATAGATTTTTATCCATTTTAGAAGTTTACGGAAAAAGCTAGCTTTCACACATAGACTATGTGAATGTATGCGAGTGAAACGTCTTTCGACGTAATGCTAACTATGTTTCTATGTGTTAAAATTTTATTTTTTAAATTGTAACAAAGCCAATTTTGTAAAATCTGACAAAACCAATTTTCCTGTAATTGCTGCGCGCTCAAACAAAAGTGATTCCCATTGTTCTGTGCCTTCCCAAATAACCTTTTTCATTTCGTATAAGGCTTCGGGATTATAAGAACTTAATTTTTGAGCAAAACTTTCTACGGCAGCATCTAGATTTTCAGTTTCGCATAAAACCGAATACAATCCTTTTTGAAAAGCCCAATTTGCTGATTTCCATTCGTGTCCAGACAAAGTCATTTCGGTCATCGCAGTTTTCCCAATTTTACGAGAAACCGCTGGTTCAATTACAAAAGGTCCAATTCCGATTGCTAATTCAGATAATTTAATATCGCTTTGCGGAGTTGCAAAAACATAATCGCAAGCCGAAATAATTCCGACACCGCCGCCAACCGCTTTTCCTTGAACGCGGCCAACAATGAGTTTATTGCAATTTCGCATCGCATTTAGCAAATGAGCAAAACCAGAAAAGAATTCTAAACCTTGCTCTTCAGTTTCTACCAGCAAAAGTTCATCAAAAGAAGCGCCAGAACAAAAGGTTTTATTCCCTTCGCTTTTCAAAATTATAACCGATACATCTTCATTTCGGCTTAAATCATTTATTTCTGTTGTTAATGCATTTAACAAACTTCTTGGAAAAGAATTACTAGCGGGATGACCAAATTGTACTGTTGCAATAGTATTTTGAAAAGAAGTTTCTAAACTTCCATTTAGATTTTCTGCATTCATAGAAATAGATTTAAAGGTAAAGTTACGCTTTTGAAAAATTATATTCTTGAAACTCTGAGAAATTTGTTTTTTGAAAATTATTTGACTTTATTTGTTAACGCTTTGGGGGATTAGCTCATTTGGCTAGAGTACTTGCCTGGCAGGCAAGGGGTGACCGGTTCGAATCCGGTATTCTCCACTAATTTTTCATAACTAAATACCCAAACAACTCTTGTTTGGGTTATTTTTTTTAGGCACATTTAAACCCGACAGGTTTTTAAAACCTGTCGGGTTTGGCAACCTAACTTATCTCTCAAAAACCATTATCCTATTAATTTTAAACCTTCTATACAATTCTCATAATCAAAAGAATATTTTGCTATTTTTGAACAGCTTAGCAAATCAGCCAAAATATAACCTGACTAATACCAAAGAAAACACTAAATGGATAAGATAAATTTATTGCTTATTGTTACCATAATTACCTTATTCATTTCACTATTACTTGCATTTTTTTTGTTTACAGTTAAAACCAAACACAAGATCAGTAATTATCTTTTTGCAACTTTTCTAGTATTAACAGCAATCGACACCAGCCAAACTTTATTTGACTTAGTGGCTAAAGGACCTTCAAATTTCGGAATGTTTAGAGGTTTATGTGCTTTTTTGCAGATTCCCGTTTTTTATCTCTATGTATTATCTGTTTGTTATTCAGATTTTAAGCTTAAACCAAAACATTTACTACATCTACTTCCGTTTTTAATTGCGAATCTAATTTTAATACCTCGTTTTTATGCAGTAGATGCTATTTCTAAAATTAATTTCATCAAAAACTATCAGAGTCAGTTTGAGATACAGTTCAATCATATTCTGATACATGTTCAGCTAATTGCATATATCATTGCCGTTTTTATGGTATTACGAAAAGCGAAAAAACTATATCTTGAAAATTGTGCAGGCACCAATATTAATTCCTATAATTGGTTGTTTCAGTTTACAGTGGTACTAACTATTTTGTATTCGGCAGCTATTTTAAAAAACATCTTCAAGTTCTCTGATTACCCCTATATTTCTGACTGGCTAAAAATTGGATTGTTGGTTTTTCAGCTTTTTATTGTTTGTTGGTATTTATTTAAAGCATTGAATAATCCTAGTTTGTTTAGAAGTATAAATTCAAAATTACAACTAGTTTCGGAAATTGTTTTAGAAGAAAAAAATAAAGAGCAATTAACTGTAAGCGAAAAAGAATTCAATGAAGATTTATTGAAATTAAAGCACTACATGACCGAAGAAAAGCCATTTCTGGATCCGTCTTTAACGATTCAGGATGTTTCTAAAGGTATTGCAATTCCTGTTCGCGATTTATCAATTTTAATAAATCATAAATTAGAGCAGCATTTTTACGATTTCGTTAATACGTATCGCATCGAAAATGCCATGAGTATTTTAAAAGATGATACAAAAAGCAAGGTTACGATCTTAGAAATTTTGTATGAAGTAGGTTTTAATTCGAAATCTTCTTTTAATACCGCTTTCAAAAAACATACCGGAGACACTCCTACTTCTTATCGTAAAAACTTGCAAAACAGCAACTTGTAATTACTCGTACGAATTCATTTTATTACTCGTACTAATTTTTTAGGCGCAAATGCGTTCGAATATTTTTATTCGGTCGCATAGGTTTTGTTTCTCCCACATCTTTGTATCGAAATAAATTTTTAACCGAAAAATCACGATACAATGAAAACCATTATTTATTTATTACTTCTTACGGTAACAATCTCGAACGCACAAACAAAAGATTATAGTTTTCTAACGGACAGTTTGAACATTAACCAACAACTAGAAAAAAACAAACTTGCTGGATTTAGCCTAGTTGTTTTCGAAAATTACCAAATTGTTTATACGAATGAATTTGGTGTAAAATCAATTGATTCAAAAGAAAAAATAGATCAAAACACTGCTTTTTCTACCGCTTCAATTTCGAAACCAATTACAGCGCTTTTATGTTTTATTCTTGAAGAAAAAGGATTAATTAATTTAGATGCTCCAATAGATGGTTATCTAAAACGCTGGCATTTACCAAAGAGCAAGTTTACCGAAAACAATAATCCAACTTGGAAACAATTCTTAAATCATACGGCTGGCACAAGTCAAGGCGGATTTTCAGATTATTATGAAGGCGATACAATCCCGACAATAAAGCAAAGTCTGCTTGGACAAATTCCGCGATACGATAAAGAAATCGAATTCTTATTTACACCCAGAACTGGCTGGTCGTACAGCGGTGGTGGTTATGTAATTATCCAAATGGCATTAGAAGATACTTTCAAAAAACCGATCGCAGAACTTGCTAAACAATATATTTTTTCTCCACTTGGACTAAAAAACACTACAATGATTCAGCCAAATGAAAAAGGTTTTTTGACAAATGTAGCGCTCGTTCATGATGAAAATGAAAAAGTTATTCGAACCGGTCTGCCAATTACGCCGCAAGTTGCACCATCTGGAATGTGGTCTACGCCTACCGATTTAGCCAAAATTGCTATTGAAGTTCAAAATGCATTGCGCAATAAAAACAACAAAGTGATTTCTTATACTGTTGCAAAAAAAGTAACCGAAGTAACTGCCTTAAAAGATGCTGTTGCCGGCTGGAGCTACGGATGGCAGAAGTCTTTTGGTTATAATAACTATGATTGGTTTATGTGCAACGGATCAAATACAGGAGTTGGAGGAAGTGTTTTTGCAACTATGAAAGACGGAAACGGATTTGCATTTCTAACCAACGGCGAAAAGCAAAATCGTTTTCCTGTAATGGCACACACGCAAAGAAAGCTTTTAAAATTGATGGACTGGAGCGGAGAAATGCATAACGAGGAAACTCAGGAAATTCCAGCAGATTTAAAAGCAAAACTAATCGGGACTTATGATGATTTCCTTTATGGACAAGGAGTGGAAACCAAAATTGTAGAAAAAAATAATCGCCTGTATGTTGAATCTATGCTTTTGGATCATTTCAAAGGGAAAAATGATAATGAATTGGTTTATCTAAAAAATGGATCTTTTAAAGTTATCGATTATCCAAACTTATTAAACTTTGGTTTCAGCGATGCAAAACTAACTTCTGTAGTTTTAACAAGAGGAAATTTGAATACCAAAACTCAAATTACTCAGAAACAATAAAGTCTTTTTCAACCAAAATTAAACCCGAAAGGTTTTAAAAAACCTGTCGGGTTTAGTAAACACAACTTTTATTATTTCTCATTCGCCGAATCATCGGCGTTTACTCTATCTTTTTCAGTTTTCTTGAAATCGTTATTCAGCATATTTTCCAATTTCTTTTTCTCTTTCAGATTTTTTCTCACTGTTAGTACAACCAAAATGATTACCAATACTGCTGTTGCTCCTAAAATATTCCAGTTAAGATCCATAATTTGAATTTTGATTTAAAAATAAAGCTTTTAACTATTCAACCTATTATCAAAAGGTTAAGTGTCAGATAAATTGCTAAATTTTATTTTAAATTGATAATTAGATTTGAGAGATATTTCTTTAGATAATGTTCTTTATTTTTGTGGTAATCCAAAATAAAACAAATTTGATGCAATTCTCTCTTTCTACTAAAAGAACACAACTCTTTAAAAAATATACGCTATCTGCCCTACTCCTTTTCGTCGCTACTTTTTTAGAAATATACTGGGCAATGGGAAGTTTTTCAGAAAAAATATCAAGTGGTTGCTTAGATTGTTCTTTCAACAAAGATGTTTTTATAATGTGTTTAATTACCGTTTTTTTCTTAATTACTGCATTTCTTTTTCTCTCTTTAGTAAAAAACAGATCTTTAAGAAATGTAATTCAATGGATATTCTTAAATTTAGTTTGGCTGTTTTGGAATTATACTGTTTTTGTAGATCGGGAATCTTCTTGGAGTACTTATACTTTTGACGAAGAAATTCACTTTACAATTTTCTATTCCATTTTGCCAATTTTGGTTTTATCTAGTATTACGATTTTTGTTTTAGACTATATTTCAAGAAGTTATGCATCGAAATAAAAAATTACTTTTAAGGTCCTACTTCATCATAAGTCTGATTCTTGCGATGGACTGCTTGTTATATTATTTTAAAGAAATAAGCTTTAGAGGATATTTCAGTGATGTTATTTTATTTTGGCTTTGGCTGATTTTAAGCTTTACCGTAATTATTGTTTTCTGGAAAAAACTGATGGCGAAATTACTTTTGGCTGGACTTGTACTTTCTGTACTACTAAGTATTCTGCCGATGATGTTACCGTTTTTTGCATTCGTAAACTCAACTACTTCTTTGGGTTTGTATCAAAATAAAAATTTAAACGAAAACTACCGTGCACAAATTGTTGGTTATAGTCCGATGGCTCATCCTTGGCTTGAAGTTATTGAAAAGAAAGGGATTTTCGAAAAAATCGCATTCAAATGCATCGATTCTCAACTTATAAATGATGATTTGAACACCCAAATTAGAAGTGCAAAAGATATTATTTTCAAAAATGAAACCGACAGCACGCTGATATTAACACTTTTTTACGGCGGTCCAAACAAAACAATTACCTTCAATAAAAAATCTGGACGTATTATTAATTTAGAGAATAAATAATTTTAGACTTCTTATGACATTCTTAAATCTTTCATAGGCTATTCGCTAAAAAAATCAAAACTATTTTTGCCCAATTAATTTGTAACAAACGGGAAAAATGAAAACAATAAAATGGTTTATCTTAACTTCACTTCTATTTGCTGGTTTAATGGTTAATGCCCAGCAAAAAGCAGATACAGGAACAAAAATTACGATGCAATTTGAAGATCAAAAAGGTGGAAAAACTTATAATTGCTCTACAGTATATTACACAAAAGACTCAGGTTATGAAAACAGCACTTTCAGTACAGATATTCAATTAACTTGTTATGGTCTAGCCGACAATAAAATATTAGAATGGGCTGCAAATTCTAAAGTGCTAGGTTCAATGAAAATCACTATTTATGAATCTGGTAAAATACAAAGAGAATATCTATTGCAAAATGTTTCCTTAATAGCATTTTCTGAAGGTAAATATCAAGCCGAAGAAACAATTGAATCAAATTCCACCTACAATCTTTCAATTGGAGCAGAACAAATTATTATAAATGGCGTTCAAATGAAATACAAAAAATATTAATTAAAACGATTAATCATGTCTGAACTAAGCTCGTTTGACGACAAAATATCACGATTAATTAAGAGTTTTACAGATCTTCTTGAAACAATTGTTGAAGAAGATATTCCTGCATTATTGGACGATAGAGATCAAGATCCTTTTGATTCATTTTGGGTAAAAACGGATAGGGAATTAAATGAGTATAAAAATAAATTCGAGTCAAAAGAAATTGAAGAGATCAGTTTGGTTATTGATGATTTAAGAAAAAAGACATATTTAGATGTTATAAAAAAATCTTATTCATCTGATCTAGCAGCATATCTTTCAGACGACATTGAACTCCTTTCATTCTCATTAATCCTTGGATTTAATAGTTCATTTATAAATTTAATGGTCAATTCTTATTATTCTGGAAAAATCCCTGACAATTCAATTCTTGCAAAAAAATAATTTAGAAGAGTATTTTGCATAAATATTTTCTACACCGAACAACTTAAAACAATCTACAATGTCTGAACCAAGCTCATTATACTGTAAAGTAAAAATAACTAAATCACAATTAGAAAAATTCTTAAACAGTCCGCCAGAAAAACCAGAGTTAAACAATAACTGGCTGGAATGGTGGGAAAGTCGTGATATGTATTCAAAAATGGATTTGACTCCGGAATTATTACGCTGTTATAACGACAAAAGCAACCAAGAAGTTCTTGACGGCTGGATGAAATACGATCAATCCATGACCTATTCTGATTATGATGAAACAACAGAAGAATGGAATGTGGGAATAATTATGTTCGGTGAAAATTATCTTGAAATGATTCCAATGTTTGCATTTATTATTAGTTTACAAAATTATATAATTGAAAGTCCTGAAAATAAAGCGTTTGTATTTCCGTACTTTTGGGGCGATCGTGGTGTTCATGCCTTTATTGAATTTAAAGAAAACAAAGCTATTTTAAATCCTAATGTGCAATCGACAGAAGAGCTGAATCCCGATTTACTAAATAATGCTATAGAATATTTGGATAAAAAATATGATGAGCTTTCAAAAAATATGGAAATGGATTAATCTCAGATTTGCAATAAATTAATCGTGATAATGACAGATCAAGAAGAACATGAAGTTTGGCTTTTAATACAAAAAGAAATTTATACTGCTTTTAAAGATGTAAAACTAGAAGATGGAATTGGTTATTGGGAAGCCGATGCTATTGACGATTATCATCAAAAAGATTCTCCAGCATACAATCTTGCTAAAGCCAAAGATGAAAGAAACGATTGGACAAAGCTTCTAATAACTCTCGGCCATTTAGAAGAACTCAACTATGGCGCTAAGCATTTTATGGATACCAAAGGTTTGTGTTTTTTCCTGCCTTATCTTATGACTATTAGAAGTTCTGATGTAAATTATATTATTACATCAGCATTGATGAATTTAAAACATCATCAAAAAGGTGAGTATGACATCGGCTTGTTGTTATCCACAGAACAAAAAAAATGTATTTTACATTTTTATGAATTTTTAATTTCCATTGAAGAACCATGGTGGACAGAAGAAGATTTAGAAAAATTTTCAGACTGGCAACATTTACAAAAAGCAAACAATACATCCTATCGCTTTATGGAATTGATGAGAGAACTTTTTTAAGTAAAATTTTCAGAAAATCTTACTTCAATAAAAACCCCATTCGAATCGAGCCATAAAAATAACCCTTATTTGTATCGATTCCTGGATCGTTTAATTCTCTTCCTCTGTAGATAAAAGAATACGAAATATTGAAGTTATTGTGGCGGTATTTTAAACCTGCTTCGGCATTAAAGCGAAGTGGTTCCAAATCAAAAGTAATTGGACTTGTGTTGTTAAACATACTGCCTTCTATCGTGGCATCATAAAATTGATAATTGACACTTGGCGCTGCATAAAAATAAAATTCTCGAATATCTGGTTGAGCATTTGCACTTACCGACGCATCGTGAATATTGGAATCATAAATTGGGAGTAGTTTTTTAAATCCGAATCTGGCCATAAAACCCGTTGAAACTCCTGTAAAAATCGTCCCCAAATTGGCTTCTGACTGAAAATGAAGATCAACAAAATCATTATGTTTGGAAGGAAACATTTTTTTAGAATACATCACGTGCGCTTGTAATCCTAATGCGTTATGAATTTGATTTTCCCAGCCAAAGACTTTTTTATAACCTATAATTTTATGAAATCCTTCTTGTAATTCTTGACCTAAAGCGTTGGGCCCAACAAAACCAATTTGGAAATCGGTTTTTAAAACTGATTCACTTTGATAAAAAAAGCTTTTTCCAACTTCTGCAAAAAGATAACCTGCAAAAGGTCGGTCGTTTATATCTACCGCTTCTGCATTTATGAATCTCGGATTGTAAAGATATTGTCCTATTCTAAATTCGGTAATTTCTTTGTTGATTTTCTCGTTATTATTTTTACTCAAAAATCGATAAAAAAGCTCTAAACCATTGGTATAATACATATCGTTTTTAGACGAAGTGTATAAATCATTATCTGATATAAAACCTATTTCTGCAGTTTTTCCTTGTCCAAATGTCAACGTAGTGGTTAAGATTAGAAAAGCAAAAAATATTTTTTTACTTCTCATTCCCTTTGTAATTGATTTTTCCAACATATCGCATTTCGCGAACAATTCGTTCTTTTCTTCTATTAATATAACTTGACGAACCTGTAGCTTTAAATTTCCTCGGATTTGGCAGAATTGCGGCAATTCCCGCGGCTTGCATTGGCGTTAAACTCGAAGCATCTCTGCGGTACCAATGTTCTGTTGCCGCATAAGCTCCGTAAACACCATCGCCCATTTCTATACTATTCAAGTACACTTCCATGATACGTTCTTTGCCCCAGATCAATTCAATTAAAACGGTAAAATACGCTTCAAGGCCTTTACGGAAATAACTTTTTCCCTGCCATAAAAAGACATTTTTTGCTGTTTGTTGCGAAATGGTACTTCCACCACGAATTCGGCGTCCGCGTTCGTTGCTTTTATATGCTTTTTGAAGTGCTTTAAAATCAAAACCATTATGAATAAGAAAAGTGCCGTCTTCACTGGCAATCACTGCTTTTTGCAAATTCATTGAAATTTTTTCGATCGGTTCCCAATCGTGATCAAAATACACTTCTTTTCCTCCCATTTTATTTTCGATGGCACGAATCAACATTAATGGCGTAAACGGAACTGGAACGTATTTGAAAAAGATAACCGATCCTATAGATATTGCAAAAAACCATATAGCGGCTTTGATAAAAAACCATTTAATTTTTTCACCTAGCGAACGATTCTTCTTTTTTGGAGAAGCTTTTGGTTTCGGTTTGCTTGCCGTTGTTGTTTTTGGTGCTGGTTTTTTGGGTGTC
>NZ_CAMLIX010000077.1 GCF_946479975.1 uncultured Flavobacterium sp. | reverse complement strand
AATCTTGTCATCCTGACGAAGGAAGGATCTTCGTAAGTAGCTCCGCATAGTTTTTAACGCAAATAACGCGAAGTTTTTTTGCTAAGTTTATGTTTTACTTTGAAGAGAACGCAAAGCTTTGTCGACACAATCTTGTCATCCTGATGAAGGAAGGATCACACTAGAAACTTTGTAAAGAAAGTTTAACATAGCCCAAAGTTTTGACTTTGGGATTTAGTAGTAAAGCTATGTTTGTTTAAACAATTGAAATGCCTTTATAAAGTTTAAATAACTATGTTTCTATGTGTTTAAATTTAATTTATATTTTAAATCAAATCTGCTAAAATCTTTTTAAATCTGCGTGAAAACCTTTTGCAGGAACTAATTCCCCTAGTTTTTACTAGCTAGTTTTAGCTTTTTACTTTTAAAATTAACTTCAGAAATAATGGTTGCTGAAAAAATTAGCGTACCACCCAAAAGCAAGCGCCAAGAAAGATCTTCTCCTAAAATAAAGCAAGCGCCAATTGCACCAAATACAGGTTCGAATAAATAAATTACGGCCACACGTTCTGCTGATAAGTAACGCTGCGAAATATTAGAAACAGTGTACATAAAAGCCGTAGAAAACAAAGCACAGTAAATTACGCCAATCCAAAACGTATCATTTTTAGGAAACCATACTGCATTTTGATCTGTAAAGGCCAGACAAAAAGTAAAAAAGGCACAAAACGAAAACATAGGAACAATAGAATACAAAAGGTTTTTTGCAGCCGAATGTTTTTCGACAACAATTAGATAAACCGCAAAAGCAATTGCACCTACAATAGTAAATAAATCGCCAACGTTTATGGTAAATTTATCGGTTATAGCAATTATAAATAATCCTGTTAAAGCGGTCAAAGCAGCAATCCAGATTTTTAAAGGTGTCTTGGTTTTATAGAGCGTTAATTTTAGTATCGGAATAATTATGACTGTTAATCCGGCGATGAAAGCACATTGAGAGGCAGTTGTATATTTCAGCGCAACAGTCTGTAATTGAATTCCTAAAAACATCGGCACGGCCAATATAAATCCTGTTTTAACAGCCTCTAAATTGATTCCTTTAACGTATTTCCAAAAAACAATACTCAATACAATTACAGCTAGAAAGAAACGATAGAATAAGAATATGTTTGGCGAATGATTTCCAATTGCCATTTTAGTAACCGAATAAGAAATGCCCCAAAAAGCAGTTCCAAGTATTAATAAAAACAGTAAAACTTGTCTTTTTTTCATTTATGAAAGCTATTTAAATAAGAACCTTTTTCATCATTAAATCGGTTTGTTCGTCATCACCTAATTTAAAAATATGCGTGTCAAATTGAATAAAACCATTTTTTGTGTAGAAACTAACTGCCCTGAAATTCTTTTCCCAAACACCCAGCCACAGATAAGAACTTTTTAGACTTGAAGCCGTTTCTTCGACTTGGGCGTAAAGTGCCTGCGCTACTTTTTTTCCGTGAAATTCTTTTGCAACGTAAATACGTTCAACTTCTAGGGCACTCAAATCTTCTTTTTCAGTTTGAGCATCGCCGGTATTTAATTTCAAATAACCAACGACTTTTTCATCTAAAATCGCCAAATAAAAATAAGAGTGCGGATTGTTTAATTCGGAAGAAAGTTTTTCATTAGCAAAACTTTCATCCAGATATTTCTTCATATTCTCTTCACTATTTCCATCTGAAAAAGTTTCAGAAAACGTTTGTCTGCCAATTGATTGTAACTTTTCTAAATCATCAATCGTTGCTTTTTGAATTTTTAGTGTTTCCATTTTAATTTTTTAATGCATTATTAGCTGTTTTTTATTCTCGATAAATGCGTAAATTGCATTAATGGATTTACAGCAGATTAAATATTTTTTGGCGTTGTCACGCGAGCTTCATTTCTGGAATACCGCCGGAAAAATGAATATTACTCAGTCGGCTTTGAGCCGTCAGATTCAATCTTTAGAGAATCAGCTTGGTGTTCAGTTGTTTGAGCGTAACAAAAGGAATGTCAAACTTACTGCTGCCGGCCAATTCTTAAAAGAAAAATGGGAAGTCGAATTGAGTAAACTCGAATTTATTCATCAATCTGCCCGCCAGATTCAGTTGGGCGAAAGCGGAACCATTACTATTTCTCATCCCGATTCTATTTCGGCTTCTTTGATGCCCGAAATTTTATCCCGTATTTCTGATGCTTTTCCGAAACTTAAAATCAAATTGGTTCAGGTTTTATATGAGAATCAGCAAGATTTTCTTCGCAATTATAAAATCGATTTGGCGATTACCAGAGATATTAATAATGCAAAAGATATTCAGTCTCAAAAAATCCATACCGATCATTTGGCACTTGTAGTTCCTGAAGATCATCCGTATCAAACTCCAGAGGATTTAACCAAAGAAACGCTTGCTTCTCAGAAATTTATTCTACCAACGAATGACGAAGGAAGCAGTTACAGCGACCTGATTCGAAGATTATTCAATTCTCTAGAAAACGCTCCAGAAGTATATCTTCATTCTGAATTTGGATCTGCAATTATTGCTTTGGTTCGAAAAGGACTCGGAATTGCGATTTTACCCGATTCCTATCTTTTTCATGAAATTCCAGGATTGCGATTTATCAAATTGCCACTAGAAACCGATTTGTATATCAATTGGAGAACCGAAGATCATAATCCTGTTTTAGCCAACGTTTTAAAATTAATCGTTCCAGAATCTTAGCCTCGAAGCATTCCGATATGCGGAATTCCATCTTCATCATAAACTTCACCTTGTTCAACAAATCCAAGTGATTGATAGAATTTCGATAAATGATATTGGGCACTAATTCGAATAGGACCTTCTCCAAATTTTTCCTCGCAGCCTGCAATTGAAGCTTCCATTAGTTTTACTCCTAAACCTAATCCGCGGTGCGTTCTTGCAATTACAACTCTTCCTATTGATATTTCATTATAAGATAAACCAGCTGGAAGCAAACGTGTAACGCCCGCTAATTCATTATCAACATAATACAATAAATGGAAACTTTTTTGGTCTTTGTTGTCCAAATCTAAATACGGACAGTTTTGTTCGACTACAAAAACGTCACATCTTAAATGAAGCATATTATACAATTCTTGATTGCTTAATTCATCAAAAGATTTAATGGTATGGCTAAATGTCATGTTTAATTTAATTCCTAATTTTTAACAAAGATAAAGCGGAGAATAATGTTTTAAAATGCTAATTTTTTATCATGTGATGCTAAAAATGCATTAGTTGTTTTTTGAAATCTCAAATTTGAAATTCCAAATTCCACAATGCAAAACTTCAAATACTAAAGTTTAAAAGTTCTGAAAACATTTTGTCATTCCAAGAAACGAGGAATCTCACGCGGGATTCGACAAAGATTGGGAAATTCCCTGTGTGGAGTTTCTAGTGTGATCCTTCCTTCGTCAGGATGACAAGATTGGGTTTACTAATAAGTAAAAAAAAAACTTTGTCAAAGTTTCAAACTTTGACAAAGTTAAATGTAAACGTAAATATAGTATTAGTGCGAAACCGCTTTTAAACCCACAATAGAACCAACTAAAGTCGCTAAGAAAAACAATCTCCAAAATGCTGCAGGTTCTTTAAAAACAAAAATCCCAACTAGCACAGTTCCAACTGCTCCAATTCCTGTCCAAACTGCATAAGCTGTTCCTAGTGGCAGAGTTTCTGTAGCTTTCATCAATAAAAGCATACTTACAGTTAAGGAAATAAAGAATCCAATATACCAATAATACATTTCAGTTCCAGTTGTTGCTTTTGCCTTTCCAAGACATGATGCAAAGGCTACTTCAAATAAGCCTGCGATGATTAAAATAATCCAGTTCATATTATTAAATTTTGTGGTGCAAAGGTCTTTTATGCAATGCAGAAAAAATTTAACAAATGATAAAAAATTAACTTATTTTGCTATTGAATTAAATAGAACAAAATTTTATTTTAACACATAGAGACATAGATCTTATTGTTGCTCTTAAGATTGCAAAAAAAAGCAAGCTTTTAACACATAGCTATGTGTGTTAAAATTAGTGAAACGCCTTTTTTTAAAGTTCACTAAAACTATGTTTCTATGTGTTAAAATAATTTCATTAACTGGATTATTTTAACTCCGCTCGAATTCTACTCAAACTCACTTGTGTAATTCCCAAATAAGAAGCAATATGACCTAATTGGACTCTTTGGATAAGTTCAGGATGATATTTCATTAGTTCCAAATAACGCTCTGAAGCATTTTTGAATTGTTTTGAAATCAGTCTTTCTTCAGTTTTTATCAATTCTTTTTCCGCAAATTTTCTTCCCCAGTTTGCAATATGAACATCTTCGCTGAAAAGCTTTCTTAGATTCTCTGTTTTAAGTTCGTATAAGTGGCAGTCTTCTAGAAGTTCAATATTTTCATATCCTAGTTGTTCTTCAACATAACTTTTCATTGAAATAACGGTTTCGCCTTCTTTTCCAAACCAAAACGTAACTTCATTATCTCTTTCTATATAAGCTCTTACGAGTCCTTTTTTTATAAAATAAATATTCGATTCTATTTTGTTGGCTTTTAATAAAATATGTCCTTTTGGGAAAGAAATTTCGGTGACATTATTTTGCAAAGCCAATTTTGACTGTTCAGGAAGTTCGTGTATTTGATCTAGAATATTTGAAATATCCATTTGATATTTTTTATAAATTTTGAATAAAGATACTCGAAGTAATGTCGAACAGAAAATTTCGCTCAAAAAAAATCCCATTTCAAAATAGAAATGGGATTAGAAATTATCTCTGCGATGAGCTATAAAACAGAGACAATTTTGACCAATACAAACACTAATTAATTCCTCCACCTAAGGCTTTATACAATAAAACCTGAGAATTTGCATTTCGCAATTGTATATCTACAAAATCAAGTTCTGCCTGCAGTTTGTTTTTCTGCGCGTTGATGATTTCCAAATAATTAGCATAACCACTTAAATACAAATCATTTGAAACATTTACAGCGATTTCGAGATGATCGATTTCGTTCATTTTATATTTCAAAACATCTTGATACGCTGCATTTCGTCGTAATAATGCACTTAATTCATTGAAAGCTGTCGTGACGCTATTTTGATATTGAAGAAAAGAAATTTCCTGTCTTCTGTTCGAAACATAAAATTCCTGTTTGATCTGACCTTTATTAAAAACAGGCGCTGTTAAGCCGCCTAGAATCTGCCATGCAAAAGAACCCGCATCAAATAATGTATTAAAAGAAAAAGAATTAAATCCTGCATAACCACCCAAATTTACTGTAGGAAAAAAGGCAGCGCGAGCCGATTTTGCGTCAGCATTACTCGCTAATAATTCGAAATAAGCTTCTGAAACGTCAGGTCTTTTATGAATGATAGAATCCACGCTTATTTTTTGGTTTAAAACTTCTAAATGTCCAGCTAAGAAATCTGAACTTCTATCGATTTGTCCACCATATTCACCTAAAAGTGTCAGTAACGCTTTTTCGGTTTGATCGATGCTAAGTTTCAATTCAGATGCTTGAGCATGAATATTATTATTCTGGGCATTAAATTGCTGCACAGCTAATTCCGTAGCTTTTCCAACAGATCTTTGAGCCGAAACAATATCAAGCGCTCTTTCCTGTGTTTTTAAGTTGTCATCGTAAATTTTGGCTTGTTTGTCTAAAGCAATAAGCTTGAAATACAAATCGGCAACATCGCTTAAAAGTCGGGTCTGCAATAAACGCATTCCTTGCTGAGAAGCAAAAAAACGTTGCTGCGCCGCTTTTTTACGATTGCTTAGTTTTCCCCAAATATCAGCTTCCCAAGAAACTCTTCCGCCTAAAAATAGGTTAGGAGTAAGGTCTTCATTGATTCTTTGTTTTTCGGTAATATTTTGAGAAAAATTAGTATCAAAATTACCAACGCCATCCATCGTATATTTTCCGTAACGTGTTCCAGAAGCATCTGCAACAAGGTCTAAAGAGGGAAGAAGTGCCATTTTTGCAACTTTTAAATGCGAATTGGCAATTAAAATTCTTTCCTGCATAATTAAATAATCAGGATTCTTGGCGATGGCTTTTTTTAATAATTCTTCTAATTTTGGATCTTTAAAAAAGTTTTCTGTTTTTAATGGAATTAAAGTTTCGGTTGAGGCTTCTTTTCGCTGTGCATCGAAATTCTCTGGAAGTTTTGCTGCATCTAATTTTGTACTGACTTTTGGTGCAGAACAAGCTGTTAAAAGTAAAATACCAGTTATTAAAAAGGCACTTTTGGTTGTCCTTATCACCTCAGTATATTTATATTGATTTAATATGTCTTTCATTGTTTTAATTTATTTTATTCTAATCTGTCTATTTTTTTTTAACACATAGAGACATAGATTTTTTGTTTCTGGAAAAGGGAATGGAAGAAACTAGTTTCCACACATAGCTTTGAACATAGCCCAAAGTTTCAACTTTGGGTTCACAAAGATTGATCGCACAGCTATGTGAATTTTAGAAAAGTGAAACGCCTTTTTTACACGTCCCAAATTCTATGATTCTATGTGTTTTAAAAAAAAATACCCATTAAGATTTACTAACTCGTTTTTCCAATTTTGCAAATAGTATATAAAGTCCCGGAATAATAATAAGACCAAATACAGTCCCAATTAACATTCCACCCGCAGCTGCAGTTCCGATCGAACGGTTCCCAATTGCACCCGCGCCAGATGCGATACACAACGGAATCAATCCTGAAATAAAAGCAAACGACGTCATCAAAATAGGTCGGAAACGCAGTCTTGCGCCTTCAATCGCGGCTTCAACAATATCACGTCCGATTTTATTCTGCGCCATCGCGAATTCTACAATCAAAATGGCGTTCTTAGCGAGCAGACCAATCAGCATGACGAGTGCCACTTGGGCGTAAATGTTATTATCCAATCCGACCATTAAAAGAGCAATGTATGAACCGAAAACTCCAACAGGAAGACTTAATAATACGGGGAATGGAAGCAATAAACTTTCGTATTGCGCCGCTAATAATAAGTACACGAAAAGTATACAAAGTGCAAAAATGTAAATGGTTTGGTTACCCGATAGAATCTCTTCACGCGTCATACCAGACCATTCTAATTCAAAACGGCTCGGCAGTTTTTCGGCAGCAATTCTTTCAACGGCGGCAATGGCATCTCCAGAACTGTAACCTTCGGCAGGTTCACCGTTAATCATAGCCGACATGTACATGTTATAACGCGTTAAAACCTCTGGACCGTAAACTCTTTCTAATTTGATAAAAGTTGAAAACGGTACCATTTCGCCCTTATCATTTTTTAAATACATATCCAAAATATTTTCTGGATTCTGGCGAAATTGCGGACTAGCCTGAACCATAACTTTATACATTTGAGAGAAACGGATAAAATTAGTAGCATAAAAAGAGCCTAACATTGTCTGTAAAGTCGCCATCGCATTATCTACCGAAATTCCTTTTTTGGCAGCGAGATCATAATCAATATGAATTAAATACTGAGGAAAAGTGGCATCAAAACTTGAAAAAGAATTCTGAATTTCTGGCGAAGCATTCAATTCTTTGATAAATTCTTTGGTAACTTTATCAGTATTTGTAATACTTCCACCGGATTTATCCAGTAAGCGAAGTTCAAAACCACTGGTATTACCAAATCCTGGAACAGTTGGCGGAGCGAAAATTTCGATTTGTGCATCAGAAATTCCTTTGGTTTTTTCGGTAAGTTCTGCCATAAATTCGGTTACCGAAATATCACGTTCGCTCCAGTCTTTTAAGTTGATCATTCCCATTCCGTACGAAGCTCCGGCGATTTCGGTTACAATACTGTAACCTGCAAGCGTCGTTACGTTGTCAACACCTTTAATTTCTTTTGCAATTCGTGTCACTTCATCTAAAGCTTTTTCGGTACGTTCTACGGTTGCACCCTGTGGAGTTGTAACGCTGACATACACCATTCCTTGATCTTCAGTCGGAATAAATCCAGAAGCCAAGAATTTAGTTGTTCCCCAAGTTAAAACACAAAATAAGACTAATACACCAACCGTTACAGAAGTTCGATCAGCAAATTTTACCAATACTTTGATGTATTTTGAAGTAATATTATCAAACCAATTATTGAATCTTTGGAAGAAACGATCTAATAATGATTTTTTCTCTTTGTTAGGATCGTGTGGTTTCAGCATAATGGCACAAAGGGCAGGAGTAAGCGTAAGGGCATTAACACCAGAAATCACGATACTAATTGCCATTGTTAAGGAAAATTGCCTGTAGAAAACCCCAACTGGACCACTCAAGAAAGCAACCGGAATAAATACCGCAGCCATTACAATCGTAATTGCAATAACGGCACCTGTAATTTCTTTCATGGCACTAATCGTGGCTTCCATTGGCGCCATATGTTCTTCGGTAATTTTAACGTGAACAGCCTCGACGACAACAATAGCATTATCGACCACAATTCCGATTGAAAGTACTAAAGCGAAAAGCGTCAATAAGTTGATCGAGAATCCCATCATCGACATAAAAGTAAATGCACCAATAAGCGCTACAGGAACCGCCAATACTGGAATTAAAGTCGATCTCCAATCTTGAAGGAAAAGGAAAACTACAAACGCCACTAAAAGAAAGGCTTCGACCAAAGTTCTTAATACCTCGTGAATCGAAGCATCAAGGAAACGCGAAACGTCATACGCAATGTTGAACTCCATTCCCGGAGGAAAAGAAGAACCTTTTAATTCTTCCATTTTTTCTTTTACGCTTGCAATAACTTCCGATGCGTTCGAGCCCGGACGCTGTTTCAACATGATTGATGCAGAAGGTTTTCCGTCGGTTTTAGAAACCATTCCGTAGCTCATGGCACCAAATTCGATTTTCGAAATATCTTTTAATCTTAAAATCGTTCCGTCGGCATTTGCTCTTAGCGGAATTTCCTCATATTGTTTTGGTTCGAAAAATTTTCCGCCGTATTTAATTACATATTGAAGCTGATTGTTCATTTGACCTGAACCTTCACCAACTTTACCCGGCGCGGCAGAAATGTTTTGTTTTTGAAGTGAAGCAATTACTTCGTTTGCAGAAATAGTATACGAAAGCATTTTTTCTGGATCCAGCCAGACACGCATCGAATATTCTTTCTGCCCCATGATTTCGGCACGACCGACACCATCAATACGTTTTAATTCCTGAAGAATATTAATATCCGTAAAGTTGAAGATAAACTGCTCATCCTGAGTTTTGTCGGTACTGGTAATGTTCAAATACATCAACATACTGTTTACCTCTTTTTCGGTCGTAACTCCCGCACGAATTACCTCTTCTGGAAGTTCGTCCAGAATCGTTGTAACCCTGTTCTGCACGTTTACGGCAGCCAAATCAGGATCGGTTCCTACTTCAAAGAAAACCTGAATTAAAGTTAAACCATCATTCGAAGTTACGGTTGACATATACGTCATTCCCGGAACTCCATTTATGGCTCTTTCGAGCGGAAGAGCGACAGCATTGGCCGAAACCTCTGCGTTTGCTCCTGTATATTTTGCTGTAACGGTTACAGACGGTGGTACAATATCTGGGAATTGGGTAATGGGAAGCTGAAACAATGCCAGCAATCCCAGAAGGACTATTATAACCGAGATGATTAATGACAATATTTTCCTTCTGATAAATAACTCTATCATTTTAAATGTTTTAGATAAATAATTAAATAACTGTTTTACAGATCGATAAATCTATAGTTGTTTCATATTGATTTTATCGCCGTCTCTTAATGACTGCGTGCCTTCTTGTACAATTAGGTCATCGCTTTTTAGTCCATCGTTTAGGATGTAGACATCATCAAGAGTCGTTTCAATAGTAACGTTCGTCATTTTAACTACTCCATCTTTATTCACGCGAAAAACATATTGTTTGTCCTGAATAGAAAAAACTGCTTTCTGCGGAATTAAAATTGCATTGGTTTTGGGTTCTGAAATAATCAGTTTTCCAGAAGTTCCATGTTTGATAAATCCCTGCGGATTGTGAAATTTTGCTTTGTATTGAATAGAACCAGTTTCTCTGTCGATATCTCCGTCAGCGGTTCTTAATTCGCCTTTTTGTCCGTATACCATTCCGTTTGGTAATACTAATTTGATATCGCCTTGGGTATTTAAGGTTTTGTCTTCCATCATTTGGAAATACGTGTTTTCAGGAATTGAGAAATAGGCGTAAACATCATCTAATTGAGAAACAGTGGTTAATAAGGAACCGTTTTCGATCAAACTTCCTTCTTTAAACGGAATTCGATCAACTGTCCCGTCAAATGGCGCACGGATTGTGGTAAAACTAATCTGCTGGGTAATTGCTTTTCTTTCTGCAGATGCGTGAGCCAATTTTGCGGAAGCGGCTTCATGTTTTGCTTTAGACAATTCCAATTCTTTGTCTGCAATTACTTTTTTATTGAAAAGGGTTTGGGCTTGTTCCAATTCTACTGTTGCGATTCTTAAATCGGCTTTTGCGCTTTTAAAAACAGCTTCGGCTTTTAGCAGTTGAATCTGAAGTTCAACATCGCTTATTTTAAAAAGGATTTGTCCTTTTTTTACTTTTTGCCCCTCGCTGACATAAACTTTTTCAAGTAAACCAGGAACTCTAACGTGAATTTCTACATTATTTTTTGCATGAACATCGGCAACAAATTTGCTCGAAACTACAGTGTCTTTTAGGGTAACTTTATAAACAGGAACTGTTTTTATGTTTTCTGAATTCTTTTTTGCTTTATCACCGCACGAGACTAAAACGAATAATGCCAAGGTGCATAAAAGGAATGGATTTTTATAAATGCTCATCATTAGGTTTTTAATTTTTGAATAAATAGATTTTCTCCCTTGTTTTTGGATACAGGGAGTATGAATTTGGAATGTGTTTCCGACATCAATCGGAATAAAAAAATAAAAAGGTGTACAGAAACTTCTCTTTTGAAAAGTACCGCTTTGAGGATGTTTTATATAGCTGATTTTCTCAACATACGAGTTAAACGTACAAGAGAAATTGCTTCAGAAAACTGAAAAACTATAAAAACAATAAGAAACTGAAATCTAGAAAAGTTGGTACAAATGCAGATAAGTATGCCTTTGAACCTGGTATATTGAAGCTATACCATATATTAAGCTTTTTTTGTAAAGCTTGAAATTTATTAAGTTGCTGAAATACGGAGCTTTGATTGTACTTTGTTCTAAAGTAGTAGCTCTGGATTTTATCTTCTTTTTAATTACATTATGAACTTCAAGATTTTTAGAAGAAGAAAAATCAGAAGAAAAGGAAAGTAAATCATCTGCTGCAACACTATCTAAAGTAATGCAATGGGTTTGATGTACGGGTTGCTGATAGGTTTCGGTACCTCTAAAAAAAGAGAGTAGCGAAAGTAAAATGATATATATGAACTTTGTAGGTTTCATTTACAGCTCAGTAGATTACGTAATTTTATTCCTTAAAAAGAGGGATTGTAATTGTTTATGGTGCGCCAAATATAGTAATTTGAAAAGCAAGGATTCTTAAAATTTTCTAAAAACGATTTAAAATTAAAGGTTTCATAATAATCGAAGTTGATTTTTAAGCTTTTGCTTTTTATGCGGATTAATTTTTAAAAGTCAATATCTTTATAAGATCAATTTTAAAAACGAACACAATGCTAAATCATTTCAAAGAAGTTATTTCAAAAGCGTATAATGCCTTTAACGAAAGAAATATCGATAATTGTTTATCTACCATGCAGCAAGATGTGCAATGGTCAAAAGCTTGGGAAGGCGGTTACATATCAGGTCACGACGAAATTAGGCAATATTGGACAAGACAATGGGCAGAAATTAATCCGAAAGTAGAGCCGGTTGGTTTTGTAGAAAGAGATAACGGAAGTCTGGAAGTTTTGGTACAGCAAAATGTCAAAGATTTACAAGGAAGTTTGATTTTCGACGGATTGGTAAAACATGTTTACACGTTTGAAGATGGTTTGATAAAAACGATGGATATTGAGTTGGTCGAGAATTAATTAACATTCAGTAGCAATACCTCGCTCTAGCAAAACATTCGGCAGAAAATTAAAAATCTATTTAATCTGCTAAATCTGCGGGAGAAAAAAAGAAAAAAGGTTTACACTTTTCAGCATAAACCTTAATTTATATAATTGTAAAAAAAAACTTAGTTCTGTCCAGCCGCAACTTTATCAACTAGAAACAATAATTCACCAGAAACTGGTTTAATCAATTGCATTGGATACAAAGTCGGATTATATGCCCCAGTTGAAACTTCTTTTAAAGCGTGAACTTTCTTTTCCCCAAAAGCAACAACCACAATTTTTTTTGCTTTGTTGATTAGTGGTGCGGTCAATGTAATGCGATACATTTTTTGCGGTGCTAGATAATAAGCGTCAACCCATTTGGTTTGTTCTTCTAAAACAGCTTCGCCTGGGAAAAGAGAAGCCGTATGTCCGTCGTCTCCCATTCCTAATAAAATCAGGTCAAATTTACCTTCTTCACCTAAAATCTTTCTGATAGACTGTTCGTAGTTAGCGGCATATTCTTCAGGAGTAACACCGTCTTTATACATTTCGAATATATTTTCCTGCGGAATAGGAACGTGGCTTAATAAAGTTGAATAAGACATTTTAGCATTACTCAAATCATCGTTTAACGGAACCCATCTTTCATCTCCCCAGAAAATAAAAACTTTACTCCAGTCGATTCTGTTTTTATACGAGTCAGAAGCTAATAATTTATAAATCCCCGCAGGAGAAGAACCTCCTGTAAGAACAACTGTAAACTGGCCTTTCGAATCAATCGCTTTTTGAGCAGCTTCTACAAAAAGGTCTGCAGCTGTAGTATTAATTTCTTCTGTATTATTGTGTATCTGTATCATCTAAAACTTCTTCTTCTTTTTTAATGGTTTGTGTGTTCGGAATCCAAGCATGGCCTTGACGTGCTAACAATTCGTCGGCTTCTTTTGGTCCCCAAGTTCCGGCTTTATAATTTGGGAAATTGGTTGGCGCAGTAGTTTTCCAAACTTGCTGAATCGTATCAATTGCATCCCAAGCTTCTTCTACCTGATCCCAACGCATAAATAGAGTAGGATCTCCCAATAATGCATCTGCAATCAATGTTTCATAAGCTTCTGGCGACATTGTGGAACAAGCAAAATAGTCAAAAACCATTTCTGCTGGTCTTAGTGAAAGCGAAAGTCCTGGTTTTTTGGTCATAAACTGTAGTTTGATGTCCATCGCAGGTTGAATGTTGATAATCAATCGGTTTGGTGTCATGCCTTCTTTTCCATAAGAAAAAGCAGAATGCGGCACAGGTTTAAACTGAATAATAATCGAAGATTGTTTTTCTTCCATTCTTTTTCCTGAACGCAGATAGAACGGAATTCCCTGCCATCTCCAGTTGTCCAAGTAAATTTTCATTGCCACATAAGTTTCTGTATTAGAATCTGGTGCAATGCCTTTATCTTGACGGTAACCAGGAACTGGAACGCCTTTTATTTCTCCAGCATCATATTGACCTCTTACAATATAATGATCAACTTCGTCTGGTTTAATTCGGCGAATTGATTTTAAAACATCTGCTTTACGGTTACGAATATCATCTGCATCTAATGACGCAGGCGCTTCCATAGCTGTCATACACAAAATCTGAAGTAAGTGATTCTGAATCATATCTTTTAATGCTCCGACACCTTCGTAGAAGCCGCCTCGTTCTTCAACGCCAACTTCTTCTGCAACGGTAATTTGCACGAAATCAATAAAATTACGACTCCATAATGGCTCAAACATCGAATTTCCAAAACGGAAAGCCAAGATATTCTGAACCGTTTCTTTTCCTAAATAATGATCAATTCTGTAAATCTGCTCTTCTTTGAAAGTCTGCGAAAGCATTTCATTCAATTCAATTGCAGAAGCTTTATCATAACCAAAAGGTTTTTCAATAATAATACGATCCTGCTTAGGATTTGCTGCAAGTCCGATTTTCTTGATATTAGTTGAAATTGTAGAAATAAAAGAAGGCGTAATCGAAAGATAAAAAAGACGATTGGCACGTTCGCCAAAAGCTTCATCAAAACTGTTGATTTTTTCGTTTAAGCCAACATACGATTCTTTTTTGTCAATATCAAGACTGTGGTAGGTAATGTGCGAAAGAAACTTTTCGGTTTCTGGATCGTCAACTCCTTTTTTTCTTGAAAATAAATTTAGATTTTCTGCTACATAAGAGCGAAAATCTTCATTGGTTTTTTCTGCTCTACCAAGAGCAATAATCTGAAACTTTTCAGACATACGTCCGTCAAGGTACAGATTTTGAAAAGCTGGAAAGAGCTTTCTCTTTGCCAAATCTCCGGTTCCTCCAAAAATTACAATGATTGTTGGATTTTTTAGTTTATTTTTAGTCATTGTGTGGTTGTAGTTGTGTTGCTTTAATTATTTATTCAGCCCATTGTGTATGGAAAACGCCTTCTTTATCGATGCGTTCGTAAGTATGCGCTCCAAAATAATCACGTTGCGCCTGAATTAAATTGGTTGGAAGATTAGCAGAACGGTAAGCATCAAAATAAGATAACGAGTTCATTAATCCTGAAACTGGCAATCCTTTTTGAACTGCAAAGTGAATCACCGCTCTCATTCCTGATTGATTTTCTACTAATTTTGAAGCAATTCCATTATCCAAAAGTAAATTTGGTAAATCTGCTTTTGTAACATATGCTTTTCTGAAATCTTCTAAAATTGTCGCACGAATAATGCATCCGCCACGCCATATTTTAGCCACCGTTTCTAGATTTAAGCCGTAATTGTATTCTTTAGAAGCTGTGTGAAGCTGTGCTAAACCTTGAGCATACGTCACAACGATAGAAAAATACAAAGCCGATTTTAAAGATGCAATTGCTTCGCTTTGAGAAACATTTGTTTCAGCAGCATTCCAAACTAATTTCTTAGCAGCTTCAATTCTTTCTGGTTTAGTTTTAGACATATCGCGCATGTTCACTGCAGCGTCGATTGTCGGAACTGGAACTTGTAAGTCCATTGCGTTTTGCGAAGTCCATTTTCCTGTACCTTTAGATCTTGCCCAATCAGAGATTTTGTTGATTAACTGCGTTCCGTCTTCATCTTTTTGTTTTAAGATGTTTCCCGTAATTTCAATTAAATATGATCTTAAATCATCGGTTTGATTCCATTCTGCAAAAGTTTTCTGAATCGTTTCATCATCCAAATTATAACCTCTTTTCATCAGGTCATAAATCTCAGAAATCAACTGCATGATTCCGTATTCGATTCCGTTGTGAACCATTTTCACGTAGTTTCCAGCAGAACCATTTCCAAGATATTCAACGCAAGGTTCTCCATCTACTTTTGCAGCAATTGCTTCAAAAATAGGACGAAGTCTTTCATATGCTTTTTGATCTCCTCCTGGCATCATAGCAGGACCGAAACGTGCGCCTTTTTCTCCGCCAGAAATTCCCATTCCAAAAAAGTGAATTCCCTTTTCAGATAATTCTAAAAATCTTCTGTCAGTATCCGTAAAATAAGTGTTTCCACCGTCGATGATGATATCACCTTTGTCCAAGTGAGGAAGTAAACTAGCAATTGCGCTGTCAACTGGTTTTCCCGCGGGAACCAATAACATAATCGCTCTTGGCTGTTGAATAAGTTCTACAAAATGCTTGACATCTGTAGTGGCTTCAATAGTATGATCTGCATCAGCTTCCTGCTGAAGAGAATTGACTTTTTCTGTATCTAAATCTAAACCTGCGGCCGCGAATTTATGGCTTGCAATATTTAAAAGTAAGTTACGGCCCATTACGCCGAGTCCTACAATTCCAAAATCAAATTTGTTCATAGTTTTCAATTAACTAAATTATTAGAAGATTGTCCGACTGCAAAAAAGTAAGAGAAAAAACAGTAAAGCTTTTTTATTCAATGTTTTGCAGTAAAACAAAGTTTATTTTAATCTTACATTTCAAAATGTAGAGTGCTAAGTTAGAGAAAAATGCTGAAAAATGTGACCTAAAATAGTTCACTTTTGGTCTTTATTGTGATACTTTTTATGTGTAAAAAATACGCTTATTTCTAATGTTTTGAGCTTTTTATAGAACTAAAACGTTGTAATAGGGAAGTTGTGATCCTTAAACTTTGTCAAAGTTTTGAACTTTGACAAAATTGACTTCGGCTTAAATATTTTTCTAACACATAGAAACATAGTTTAGATTGTGTTTGAAAGGCGTTTCACTTTGCATTAATGCACATAGCTTTGTGTTTTAAATCGTTAAACCTTTGTCAAAGTTTAGAACTTTGACAAAGCTTATTCCGCTAAGCTATGTGTTAGAAACTAGTTTCTTTCCATTCTCTTTTTCAAAGTAAAAAAACCTATGTTTCTATGTGTTTAAAAAAAAACTTAAGGATAAATCATCAAAAACATAAAAGCAAATAAATTCACTAAAAGAACAACGCCATATACAATATTTGATTTGCCTTTGCTTAAAGAAAGCATTACCGTAAAAACAGATAGCGCCAGCAATACTATAGATTTGATATCAAGTCCCAAAACAATTGGCATATTCATAGCAATACAAACCGCTGCGACACTCGGAATCGTTAACCCGATACTGGCTAGGGCAGAACCTAAGGCCAGATTCAAACTCGTTTGTAATCTGTTTTTTCTAGCGGCGATAATTGCGGCAATCGCTTCTGGTAACAAAATAATAATCGCGATGAGAACTCCAACAAGAGATTTCGGAAGATTGTAACCTATAATAATGGTTTCAATAGTAGGCGAGAGCGTTTTGGCTAACAAAACCACAATTCCTAAACTGACCAATAAAAATACAAGGCTTGTATAATAGGTTTTGTTGTCGATTTCTATGGGATGAATTTTATCTTCTTCATCCGTTTCATTGGTTAGAAAGTACTGGCGATATCCTTTGGTTTGCGCGAAAAGAAACGAACCGTAAATGACCAAGCAGGCAATAGAAGCAAAAATTAATTGAGGTGTTGAATAATAAGAACCGTGAACACTCTCGGTAAAAGTTGGAAAAACTAAAGTAAAAACAATAATAGAAATTAGAGAAACCAAACCAATTGTGACCGAAGAAGTAGAAAAATTTTGTTCGTAATGTTTGATGCTTCCAATAAGAAGACACAAACCGATAATTCCGTTAAGAATCAGCATTGTGGCAGCGTAAACTGTGTCTCTGGCTAGAGAAGCCGCTTCTGAACCCTCAGAAAGCATTAAAGAAACAATTATAGAGACTTCAATTACAGTGATCGAAATAGCTAGAATAATGGTTCCGTAAGGTTCTCCAACACGTTCTGCAATAATTTCAGAATGATGCACTGCCGACATTACACTTAGAATAAGCAAAATACTGGCAACAATTTGAAAAATAGTGCTGTTATCTACCAATCCGCTGAAGAAAAGAACCCAGGATAAAATCGGAATAATGATGGTCCATTGTAAAAGTTGTTTCATTTTGTAGTTTTTAGAAATTAATAATAAACAGCCGACAGGGCCAACAGGATCGACTTTTAATGTTTATGTAAGATAAGGCTTTTATGACTGAAAATCCTAAAAAACGATGTTTTTAAGGACTTTTTAAGTTTATTTGGGTGTTTTGTTTCACTTAAAGGCCTCAATTATCAAATTGTTTTCAAAATAAAAACCTTATAAAAGCATTGATTAAAATAGAAATAATCTAAAAGTGCAATCGAATTTCTTGAAAGATGATGAGAATTTGTAACGAATACTAAAGGCAAAAGCGATCGGTTAAGATCGCTTTCTATTTCAAACAAGTCTATTTTGAAAAAACATCATTAAGGAACGATAAATACAACATGCTCCAAAAACTACTTCATCTGCATTTACTCCATTCCGTTACGCTGTTCTTATATATGTACGATAAATTGGATGTTGTGGATTTTGTTTTTTATGAAAAAGATGATAATTGTTTTGATTCTAAATAATAACGGCCTTCGCAGCGACTTTTTCAATTTGACAAAGTTTTCGCCAGAAACTAAAAATAGAAACGCACTAACTTAGTACCTTAGCACTTCAAAAAGACTATAACCATGACCATTCAGCAGTTAAAATACATTGTTGCCTTAGACGATGAACGCCATTTTGCAAGAGCAGCCGAAGTTTGTATGGTAACACAGCCCGGACTTACAATCCAGTTGAAAAATCTGGAGGAAGAAATCGGAATCAAGATTTTTGACCGAAATAAAGTACCGCTGACGCCGACTGTTTTAGGAATTGAAATTATCAATAAAGCAAAAAAAATACTTCGTGAAGTGGATGAAATTCGAGATTTTGTAATCAACGAAAAAAATCTGCTGGAAGGCGAGTTGAAACTTGGTATTATTTCTACTTTATCGCCTTATCTTATTCCGTTATTTATTCAGGCAATGAAAGAAGCGGCGCCAAAAGTGCATTTTATTATCAAAGAAGGTTATACAGGACATTTAATGCGGGATTTGGAAACCGGTGCAATTGATGTTGCGATTATGGCGACGCCAACCGGAAACTCAAATTTAATTGAACATGTTATTTTTAAAGAACCGTTTGTTGCTTATTTAAATCAGACGCATCCTATGGCGAATGATGAATTTTATGAAATGCAGCCAGGAGACAAAACCGAATTACTACTCCTGCATCACGAATATTGCTACAACGCACAATTGCTGGACATTTGCGGACTAAAAACATCTGATAAAATAAAAGAACAATTTACGTACGACATCAATTCTATTGAAACTTTAAAAAATCTAGTGCGCGCCCATTTAGGATTTGCAATTATCCCGAAGCTTTCGACTTTAAACGAATCTGGCGGACTCTTCAAACCTTTTAAAGAACCCGTTCCCGTAAGAGAAATAAGTCTAGTAGTTTCTGATTCGTTCTCCAAGAAATTATTACTCGAAAAAATGAACGAAGCCATCTGGAACTGCCTTCCCGAATCGCTCAAAAAAGATTTCAGTTACAGAAAAATCCGCTGGAACGATTCTCCTTATTTTATAAAGGCGATTAGTAAGGTTAGTTGATTGTGAAATTCCAATATTAAAAATTCCAAATTCCAATTTTGACAGTAAATTGGAATTTTGAATTTTTCAGACAGTTTTTGTCTTCCTGAGCGAAGTCGAAAGACACACAAGAAACTCTAC